>JALZDU010000245.1 GCA_030862405.1 Actinomycetota bacterium
ACAACCTTTCCGAGCCGCCGGTGTTCGATGCCGCGAACCTCAGCCATGGCCCGGTGGAGGGCACCATCACTGACTCCGACCGGGAGCTGGACACGTTGATCCCGGACTCGGCGAAAGCGCCCTACGACATGCATGAGGTGATCACCCGGGTTGTCGACGACGGTGAGTTCCTGGAGGTGCATGAGCTGTTCGCGCCGAATATCGTGGTCGGCTTCGGCCGCGTGGAGGGTCGCAGCGTCGGGATCGTGTCCAACCAGCCCACCCAGCTGGCGGGCTGCTTGGACATCGACGCCGCCGAGAAGGCCGCCCGGTTCGTGCGGACCTGCGATGCGTTCAACGTGCCGGTACTCACGTTCGTCGATGTGCCCGGTTTCCTGCCCGGCACTGCCCAGGAGTGGAACGGCATCATCCGACGCGGCGCCAAACTGATCTACGCCTACGCAGAGGCGACCGTGCCCAAGGTGACGGTGATCACCCGCAAGGCTTACGGCGGCGCCTATGACGTGATGGGCTCCAAGCACCTCGGCGCGGACATCAACCTGGCTTGGCCTTCGGCCCAGATCGCCGTGATGGGCGCTTCCGGTGCGGCGAACATCGTGTATCGCAAGGAACTCGCTGCAGCGGTCGAAAGCGGCGCTGACGTCGAGGCGCTGCGGGCCCGGCGGCAACAGGAGTACGAGGACACCCTGCTCAACCCTTACGTCGCAGCCGACCGGGGATACGTCGACTCGGTGATCCCGCCCTCCCACACCCGTTCCCACGTGGCGCGGGCGCTACGGATGCTCAAAGACAAGCGCCAGACCCTGCCCCCCAAAAAGCACGGAAACATCCCCTTGTGAGTGGGAAACAGTGTTATGGCACTCAATGCCACTCACGAGTTATCCACAGCGTGCGGGGTGACCCGTCCGACGAGGAGCTCGCCGCGCTGATTGCGGTGGTCGCCGGGTTGGCCAGCGCTGCTGCCGGTCAGCCGCAGACGCCGCGCTCGGCTTGGGCCGATCCGGCGCGGCGGCTGCGCGTCCCCCTGCGCACGGGCTCTGGGGCCTGGCGCGTCTCGGCGCTTCCGTCGGGATGATCTGACGAGCCGGTCAATGGGAATGTCAGCTCAGCTTGACTTCCTATTTCAGGGATACCCTGATCACCCTCCACGCCAGTGCATCCCCCACCGCTCGCCAATTTCCAGGGTCGTCCCGACGACACCGATCCGGTGTTCTGGCCACACTCATATCCGTGGACGGCCACTCGCGACACCTCGTGTAATCAGCCACTTCCGGCCCATTACCTCAGTCTCGTTCGGCAAGGGGAGAATGAACATGCCGGCCAACTCCTATCCTGGCCCAGATGACATCATCGGTACATGCGGAGCGCCTCAGCGAAGATGCTCACACCGACGTTATACCTCGGAAATCCCGGCTGACGTTCAGGCCGCTTCCCGTGCTGCCAGGAGGAGGCCGCCATTCACCACTGGCTGATTGCTACAGCATTATCGCCTTGCGCATCAGAGTGGGTGTAGTGTATTTAGGCTTTGGTATTCTGAAGTACTTTCCCGGGGTAAGTGCGGCCCAGGATCTCGCCCTGGCGACCACGCATCTGCTGAGCTTCGGGCTGGTACCGCCCCTGGTGCCAGAGACATGGCGATGGGCTGTTGCTCAGCACTGGGCGGTGGCTGCGACTGACCATCTCTTTCTCTTTGCTGGCGGTTCACCTGGTCGGCATCCTATCCGCGATCGTGCTGCTGGCCGGGCGGATGTTTGACGGTCCTCGGTGCACGCCGTAACCATCACTGACCGTGGGCGCCATTCTCGGTTCGCCACCATCGGTATCCAGCATCAGACCGCCATCAGGGAGCTTTCCCTCGAGAAGTTGATCGAGAGCCTGGCCGATCAAACCGAACGGAAAGACCGCCTCGACCTGGTCGCCACGTCCAACACCGAGGCCATGAACCTGCCCTCTCTGTTGCCCCTCTGCCGGCCCACCGGCAACACAGCAAGGAGGGCACGCACCCCCCGGTAAGTACGTCATGCTCCATTCCCGATTGAGCGAACCTGTGCAGCGATGCAGACGCCTCCGTACAGTGCGTCACCGTGCGTCTGGTGCTCGCGTCGGCATCTCCAGCTCGACTCGCCGTGCTCCGCGCCGCCGGAATCGATCCGGTGGTACGGGTGTCCGCAGTGGACGAGGATGCGCTGGCCAGGAAGCTGCCCGGTGCTACGCCGGCTCAGCTGGTCACCGCGTTGGCTCAGGCGAAGGCAGACGCGGTGGCTGCCGACATCGGCGCCGAGGACCCCGACATGGTGATCGTCGGCTGCGACTCGATGTTGCACATCGGCGGCGAGCTGGTCGGTAAGCCTGGGCGTGCCGACGTCGCACTGCGGCGCTGGCAAGCAATGGCCGGTGGCACCGGCGAGTTGCTCACCGGGCACGCCGTGGTACGGCTGCACCACGGCGTTGTGACCGCCACCGCCAGCGACGCCCAAACCACGCTGGTTCGCTTCGGCACCCTGTCGGCCGACGAGATCTCGGCCTACGTTGACACTGGGGAACCGCTGCAGGTGGCCGGCGCTTTCACCCTCGATGGCCGCGGTGGCTGGTTCGTCGACGGGATCGACGGTGACCCGTCCAGCGTCATCGGCATCAGCCTGCCGCTGACCCGGCGGCTGCTTGCCGAGGTCGGGGTGCCGGTGATCACACTGTGGTCTTGATCGGCGCAGCACGGTCGCCGACGGTACGTATCCGACGAGGAGAGGAGGCCACGATGAGTACGCCGGCCACCTTGCCGCCGCGGCTGGCCGAGCTGGCGGAGGAGTTCGAGGACATCAGCCCCAACGAGCGGCTGCAGCTGCTGCTGGAGCTGTCCGGCGAGCTGCCTGACGTGCCGCCGCACGTGGCGCGCGAGTCGATGCAGCGGGTGCCTGAGTGCCAGTCTCCCCTGTCGTTGTCCGTGGAAGTGGGTGATGACCAGCGGGTGCACCTGCACTTCGACGCACCGCCCGAAGCCCCCACGACCCGCGGGCTCGCGGCGATCCTCTACACCGGGCTGGATGGCGAGCCGGTGCCCACCGTGTTGGCCACACCGGATGACTTTTTCCTGCATTTCGGTCTGGCCGAGGCGGTCAGCCCGCTGCGGCTGCGCGGCGTGGCCGCGATGCTGGCCCGGATCAAGCGGACCGTACGCCAAACTGAGGTGCCGTAGCGTTGATCGCGACACACCCGGAAGGATCTGATGCCAGCACCCCGCTACACCCTGATCCGCGGTGAGTTCTACATCCGCTATCCAGATCTTCCCCGCAATGGGCCAGAGCCCGACGGCGACACGATCAACTTCCTGCCGGACAACGACGGCCTGGTGCGCGGCTTGCCTCGCTTCGACAACATCGGGCCTGACCGCCGTCACCTCGGCACGTACGGCACCCGGTTCGAAGGCATCGACACCCTCGAGACCCACTTCGAGAACCAGCACCAGAATTTGCACTTCGCGCAGGCCGCGAGGGATCGGATGCTACAGATCATGGGGTTTGGCAAGGTGCAGTTCTGGCCGGATCGGCCGAACAAGATCGAAAGTGCGGAGCGCCATCCGATACCGGGCTATCTGCTGGCTAATGGCATCGAAAGCAACGGCCGCGTGCTCGCCCTGGTATTTCCCGGCTCGCCCACCCTGGACGCCGCCGACGGCGACCCGGTGTTCGTCGATCTTGTAGCGCTGGAAGCCAGCGTGAACGCCAAACTCGTGCTCAGCGGCCTGGCCTACGCCGAGCTCTACTCCACCATGCCGATAGCCCTCATTCACCGGATGCGCCAGCTGGTCACGGCCGCCCGACAGGCCGGCGGCGGGCTCTGGCCACACGAGCACGTCACCACCACGGCCCGGGTGCAGCTGAAGAGCCTGGCCGACCTGTCCACGTTGATCATGTTTCCGAAGCTCTACCGCCGTCTGGTGAAGTACTTCCAGGCCGGACACACTGACCTGGCCGCCTTCGACACGTGGATTCGCGCCGATCCGGACCGCGACGACCGGGTGCTCCTGCCCACCGGCGAACTCGGTCACCTGCACGACCTTTATGACGTGGATCCGGACGGGATCGGGTTGCGATACCTGCCCGAGGAGCTGACGTTCATATCCGGCCCTACCGCTGCACCGGGCTGACCACGCATCGGCCCTAGACTGCGGCGCATACGACCTCACCACCGCGGAGGCACGGTGCCTCAGTCTGATCCGACAACCCTGCACAAGGTGCTCATCGCCAACCGCGGTGAGATCGCCATCCGGGTGATCCGTGCCTGCCGGGATGCCGGGCTGAACAGCGTCGCGGTCTATGCCGACGACGACCGCGACGCGCCGTTCGTGCGGCTGGCCGACGAGGCGTTCGCACTGCGCGGTGCAATCCCCGCAGACAGCTACCTCGATCAAGCCAAGTTGCTGGCCGTCGCCGCCCGCACCGGTGCAGACGCGGTGCATCCCGGCTATGGCTTTCTCGCCGAGCATGCAGACTTCGCCCAGGCGGTGATCGACGCTGGATTGACCTGGGTCGGACCGCCGCCGCAGGCGATCCGTGACCTGGGCGACAAGATCACCGCACGCCAGCTCGCCGCCAAGGCGGGCGCACCGCTGGTGCCAGGTACCAAGGATCCGGTATCAGGCGCTGACGAGGTGGTGGCCTTCGCGCTGGAGCACGGCCTGCCAGTGGCGATCAAGGCCGCCTTCGGTGGTGGTGGCCGCGGCCTGAAGGTCGCCCACACCCTCGAGGAGATCCCCGAGCGGCTCGACTCCGCGGTGCGCGAGGCCGTGTCAGCCTTCGGTCGCGGCGAGTGCTTCGTAGAGCGCTACCTGGACAAGCCCCGGCATGTCGAGGCGCAGGTACTGGCCGACCAGCACGGCACCATCATCGTCGTCGGCACCCGGGATTGTTCACTACAGCGCCGGCACCAGAAGCTGGTCGAGGAGGCCCCGGCTCCTTTCCTGTCCGACGAGCAGCGCCGCACCATTCATGAGGCGGCCCGGGCGATCTGCACCGAGGCGGCTTACACCGGCGCAGGTACCGTCGAGTTCCTGGTCGGCCTCGATGGCTCGATCTCCTTTCTCGAGGTCAACACCAGGCTGCAGGTGGAGCATCCGGTGTCGGAGGAGACCACCGGGCTCGACCTGGTGCGCGAGCAGTTCCGGATCGCAGCCGGCGAGAAGCTGACCATCACCTCCGATCCGCAGCCGCGCGGCCACGCGATCGAGTTCCGGATCAACGCCGAGGACCCGGCCCGGGGCTTCGTGCCCGTGCCCGGCACCGTGACCGGGTTCGAGCCACCGTCGGGCCCGGGCGTGCGGCTGGACGCCGGGGTGCGTGCCGGTAGCGTGATCGGCGGTCAGTTCGACTCGATGCTGGCCAAACTCATCGTCGTCGGCGCGGACCGGGAGCAGGCGCTGGAGAGGTCTCGGCGAGCGCTGGCCGAGTTCGCCGTCGAGGGCTTGCCTACCATCATCCCGTTTCACCGGGTGATCGTCGACGATCCCGCCTTCGCCGCCACCGACGGCGAGCATTTCACCGTGCACACCCGGTGGGTCGAGACCGAGTTCTCTGCCCAGCTTCAGCCCTACGGTGCCCCCGAACAAGTGCCACTGCCAGCGCCGCGGCAAACCATGGTCGTGGAGGTCGGCGGCCGGCGGCTGGAAGTCACGCTGCCGGGCGATCTGGCCCTTCGAGGCGGTGATACCGGCAGGGCCAGACCCCGCAAGCGCGGCGGTGGTCGGGCGGCTGCGGTGTCGGGCAACGCAGTCATCGCTCCCATGCAGGGCACCGTGGTCAAGGTCGCGGTGTCCGAGGGCGATGCGGTCGACACCGGTGACCTCATCGTGGTGCTCGAGGCGATGAAGATGGAGAACTGGGTCACCGCCCACCAGGCTGGCACCATTACCGGGCTCACGGCGCAAGCCGGTACCTCGCTCACCCAAGGCACCGTCCTCTGCCAGATCACACCCTAGCCCCGGCGTGTCCGCCGCTGGTGCTCGTGTGTCGGGCGCTGCGGTGGGGCGACTCGCTGGCGCAGCTTTTCCTCAGCTCACCGGCTCCAGGAGGCGCGGGCGGGCCTCGGGGGCGGCGCCGCGGCGGGCGTCGGCGGTGGAATCGTTGAGTTGGCGCTGCGAGTCGCGCTCGGCGGCCACCCGTGCCAGGTAGATCTCGACCTCCCGCTGCCGCGCAGGCACCGTCCAGCCCAACACCTCACCCATCAGGTCGGCGACGTCCGCGGCACACGCCTCGCCGCGGTGCGCGTACTCGATCGAAATCCGAGTGCGCCGGGTCAGCACGTCCTCCAGGTGCAGGGCCCCCTCATGGCTGGCGGCGTGCACCACCTCCACCCTGAGGTAGTCCGGAGCGTCCCGTACCGGCGCCAGCAGGTCGCAGCGATCCGCGGCCAGCGCCAGCACCTGGTGCACCGCTGAGCCGTAGCGGTCCAGCAGGTGCCGCAGCCGGTACGGGTGCAGTCCGTGCGTGGCGGCCAGCGTCTCAGCTTGGTTGACCAGTGCGTGGTAACCATCCGCGCCGAGCAGCGGCACCTTGTCCGTGATCGACGGAGGAACCCGGCCGGGCAGATCGGGCACGGCCGCGTTCACCGCGTCGGCAGCCATCACCCGGTAGGTGGTGTATTTGCCGCCTGCGATGGCGACCAGGCCGGGTGCCACCCGGGCCACCGCGTGCTCCCGGGACAACCGCGAGGTCTCCTCGCGCTCACCTGCCAGCAGCGGCCGCAACCCGGCGTAGACACCCTCGATATCGTCGTCATTCAGCGGCGTGGCCAGCACCGAGTTGACCGTGTCCAGCAAGTAGTCGATGTCCGCGCGAGTGGCTGCGGGGTGCGCGAGGTCGAGGCTCCAGCGGGTGTCAGTGGTGCCGATGACCCAGTGGTTGCGCCACGGTATGACGAACAGCACCGACGTTGTGGTGCGCAGGATCAGCCCGCTGTCGGACACGATGCGGTCCCTGGGAACCACGATGTGCACTCCCTTGGAAGGGTGTACGCGAAACCGTCCCCGCCCGCCGGACAGCCGCTGGATCTCGTCGGTCCACACCCCCGTGCAGTTGAGCACCGCGCGTGCTTTGACGTGCGTCTCCTCGCCGTTCTCGCAGTCCCGCACGCGGACTCCGCAGATCCGGTCTGCCTCTCGCAAGAAGCCGATGACCTGGGTCGAGCTGCGCACCACGGCGCCGTAGCGGGCGGCCGTGCGGGCGACCGTCATGGTGTGCCGGGCATCGTCGGTGATCGCGTCGTA
The DNA here is from genome assembly GCA_030862405.1 of Actinomycetota bacterium. Lineage (GTDB taxonomy): Bacteria > Actinomycetota > Actinomycetes > Mycobacteriales > Pseudonocardiaceae. The sequence goes on from JALZDU010000245.1 coordinate 7,259, forward strand.
GTACTGCACCCCACCGATGAGACTGTCGCGCCGCAGCGCCGGCGCCACCCGCAGCGCCGCCGCCCGGGTGAGATGGCGTTGACCCGGCACGGATCGTGCTCCACCCAGGGTCTGGTAAATCGTGAGCCCAGCGGCGACGTAGGGCCGCTCCCAAATCCGGTGGGCCAGCGGGTACAGGAAGCTCACCGGTCTCACCAGGTGCGGCGCCAGCCGGGTGATCATCAGCTCCCGCTCGTGTAAGGCCTCGCGGACCAGGCCAAATTCCAGCTGCTCGAGGTAACGTAGGCCGCCGTGGAACAGCATCGAGGACCGGCTTGACGTGCCCGAGGCGAGGTCCCGGGCTTCTACCAATGCCACCTTGAGACCCCGGGTGGCGGCATCCAACGCCGCGCCGGAGCCGACGACACCGCCACCGATGACCACGACGTCGAACTGCTCGGCTGCCAGCCGCTGCCAGTCCGCCGCTCGCTGCGCGGGACCAAGCTGCCCAGGCGTGCACGCATCGACGGGCTGCTGGCGCTCGACCTCCTGCACTGTCTCCCGACCCCTCCGCGTCCCGACTCGCCCCCTGCCGTCGTGCCGCCTGCCCGATGCACGCTACCGCCGCTGCCCAGAATCCGGTGAGTCTTACCCGCCTCCGGCACGTGGCAATGCCAGCGAATGAGCTTCGTGCCGACGACGAGATCTTCGTTGACCGCGTCATGTTCTGGTCATTCCGCGTCGCCCACACCTGGCATGCTGGTCGTTTATGAGGCTCGCTCCTCGGGCTGCCCTGCTAGCCGCCGCCATCGGCATTCCCCTCGGCACGGCGGGGTCATCGCACCCACCCGCGGTATCACGTCGGTCGCATAAGAGATGAGCCAGTTCGTCGCAGCGATCGACCACGGCACCACCTCCACCCGCTGCATGGTCTTCGACCACGACGGTCGAGTGGTCTCAGTGGACCAGCGTGAGCATCAACAATATCTGCCCCGGACTGGCTGGGTGGAGCACAACCCGCTCGAAGTGTGGACCCAGACCCGGGAGGTCACGGCTGGAGCCCTGGCCAAGGCGGACCTGACGCCCGGCGACATCGCCGCAGTAGGCATTGCCAACCAGCGGGAGACTGTCGTGGTATGGGACCGGCTCAGCGGCGAGCCGGTGTGCAACGCGATCGTGTGGCAGGACACTCGCACCGACCGGTTGTGCGCCGAGCTCGGCGGGTCCACCGGCGCCGGTCGGTACCAGCACCGCACCGGGTTGCCGCTGTCCACTTACTTCTCCGGCCCCAAGATTCGCTGGATTCTCGACGAGGTGGATGGTGCCCGGCAGCGGGCGGACAACGGCGAGCTGTGCTTTGGCACCATGGACAGCTGGTTGCTGTGGAACATGACCGGCGGCTGCGCCGGTGGGTTGCACGTGACCGATGTCACCAACGCCTCCCGGACGTTGCTCATGGATCTGGAGACCCTGTCCTGGGACGAGGGCATCGCCGAGGAGATGGGCATCCCAGTATCAATGCTGCCGCAGATCCGTTCCTGCTCCGAGGTGTACGGCGAGGTCCGGGAACGCGGCGCGCTGGCCGGAGTGCCCGTCGCCGGCATCCTCGGTGATCAGCAGGCGGCCATGTTCGGGCAGGCCTGCCTGTCCGTGGGGGACGCCAAGAACACCTACGGCACCGGCAACTTCATGCTGCTCAACACCGGTACCGAGAAGGTGATCAGCCGTAACGGTCTGTTAACCACGGTGTGTTACAAGATCGGGTCACAAGACACGGTGTATGCGTTGGAAGGCTCGGTCGCCGTCACCGGATCGCTGGTGCAGTGGTTACGAGACAACCTGGGCCTCATCTCCTCCGCGGCGGAGATCGAGGACGCTGCGGCCACCGTTGAGGACAACGGCGGGGCCTATTTCGTGCCCGCATTCTCTGGACTGTTCGCCCCGCACTGGCGCCCTGACGCCCGCGGCGCCATCGTCGGGCTGACGCGCTACGTCACCCGCGGTCACCTGGCCAGGGCGGCACTGGAAGCCACGGCGTTTCAGTCTCGCGAGGTGCTCGATGCGATGAATGCCGACTCCGGGGTGACGCTGACCTCATTGAAGGTGGACGGCGGGATGGTGGTCAATGAGCTACTGATGCAGTTCCAGGCCGACATCCTGGCAGTACCGGTGGTCCGGCCGGTGGTCAGCGAGACCACCGCACTGGGCGCCGCCTATGCCGCCGGCCTCGCGGTGGGATTCTGGTCCGGCGAGGCCGAAATCCGCGCTAACTGGGCGGCCGACCGGCAATGGAACCCGGCGATGGAACCGCAGCGACGTGAAGAGCTCTACACGCAGTGGCGCAAGGCGGTCAGCCGGACCCTCAACTGGGTTGACTGACCTTGCGGCGGCGGCCCAATGCCAGCGCTGCGCCAGACCCAGCCGTGGCGACCGCACCGCCAACAGTGAGCGATACCGCAAGCATGCTCACCTCGGCTTCCGGCGCCGCCTGGCTGTCTGAACTGGTGCGCGCCTTATCGTGGGCCAACTCATCGGCCATGGCCGCCGGGGCAGCACCTAGCATGGCCGCACCCGCGATCAGCCCGCAGGCGACGATCCGCATCGCAACCTCCTCAGGCTTGCTGTACCCGATAAGACGCACGGGGCAGCCGGCGGTTGCCTGAGTGCAGCACGCTCAGTGGCCATCTGTGAACAGCGCGTAAGGGATAGCGGTGCCGGGAGCGCTGCGATGTCACGGCTGGCGGCTACGCTATCGCGCGTGCCGCTCTACGCCGCCTACGGGTCCAACATGGACCCCGCACAGATGATGCAGCGCGCACCGCACTCGCCGATGGCGGTGACCGGCTGGCTGATCGGGTGGCGGCTGACCTTCGGCGGCGAGGATCTCGGCTGGGAGGGGGCACTGGCTACCGTCGTCGAAGATCCGCTTTCTCAGGTGTTCGTCGTGGTCTATGACGTCACCCCGGAGGACGAGAAGCTGCTCGACCGCTGGGAAGGTGGCGACTTCGGGTTTCACAAGAAGTTGCGGCTACGGGTGCAGACCTTGGACGGCCCGGTGCTCGCCTGGCTCTACGTGCTGGACGCATACGAAGGCGGCCTCCCCTCGGCGCGCTACCTCGGAGTCATCGCTGATGCCGCCGAAGCGGCCGGTGCCCCGGAGGACTACGTCGCTGAACTGCGCAGCCGCCCCTGCGCAGGCATCGGCCCCTAACCTCTCCGGCGTGTCCGGCGTTCCTGCATGGTGTGTCGCGCTGTGGTGCACGGTGTGTCCAGCGCTCAGGCACGGCGGCGCCGTGACCGCTGTTCAGCCAGGGGCGCCCTGAAGTAAGCGGCTCCCCTGGCGCGAAAAGCGTCGTCAAGTCTGGCAAGCAGCGCGTTTGGCTCACGGAGATCCTCCGCGGTAGCGCGGATGGTGGTCCATCCCCGGCGCTGCAGATCGAGATCACGCTCAGCATCGCGGTCCAGCCGATACTCGTGAGCCTCGTAGCCGTCGTACTCCAGCGCGATGCGCAACCCCGGCCAGCACAGGTCAAGGACATACCGGACGCAGGCCAGCGCGTCGGTGACCTCGAACTGTTCCGTCGGCGGCGGGAATCCCGCGTCCACCACCAGCAGCTTCAGCCAGCTCTCCGGGACCGAATCGGGTCGGCCTGTCACCAAGGAGAGCAACCCGCCAGCCCGCGCGGTACCCCGACGATCGGGCCGGGTGGCCAGCCGATCGGCAATCCGGTCGCGAAATGCTAGCCGTTCCCGTTCGGGCAACAGCGCGGCTGCCTGGTCGGCGACGGCGAGAGCGCGCCTGGCGACATCGGTGCACAGCAACTCAGCGATCGCGACCTCGAGTACCACTGCCCGCAGACCTCGCACGTCGATCACCTCTTTGAGCAGTCTTCGACCCTGGTGAACGACCAAACCCTGCTGGGTTCGCAATGAGCGCGAGTACGGCACCGCGACGTGCACGATGGGCGTTGCCGCCGCCGGACAGCCCTGTAACCAGGCCGCCGTCAGACCAGTCAGCGCAGCCGGAGGTCCGGCCGCGAGCAAAGCCGCGGCTGCCCGGCTGTCTGGGTCGACCAGGAGCTCCCGCGGGAGCAGCACGCCCCAGAGCTCCCGAACCCGGCCGTCAGCCCGCATCCTGTCCAGGGTTCGACGACCAAGAGCGGCGCGTAGCTGGGCGTGTGTCCGCGCGCCGCGAAGGTTTTCCGGAAGGGTTAGCACGGCGTGAGCCTCGCTCGACGGCTGCCCGAACTGCGAGCGGCGAAGCACAGGCCTGTGGATTACCGCTTCGGTGTGGACAGCAGCCGGGCACGGACGCGCGACACACCGCGCACCACACGGCGCAGGTGAGCACGACACACCGAGCGTGGGAGCAGGACACGCCGGGAGGGGGATTAGGTGAGGGCAGCCAGTGCGGTGTGCACCATGATTCGCACGCCGAGCGGCAGCGCGCGCTCGTCGAGCTCGAAGTCGGTGTGGTGCAGCTCCTGCTGCGGGCCCTCACCGGACCAGACGCCGAGGCGGCCCATTGACCCGGGTACATGTTCGAGATACCAACCGAAGTCCTCACCACCGGAGGACTGCTTGGTTCCGCTCAGAGCGTCCTCTCCTAGGGCTGCCGCAACACCGTCGCGCAGCAGCCTGGTGCTGACCGGCTCATTGACCACCGGTGGAACGCCTCGGACATGTCGCAGGTCGAACCCGACTCCGGTGGGTGCAAGGAGAGCGGTGACGAGCTCGCGTACCAACGGCTTCAGATCGGCCCAGATCTCGTGATCCCCCGTGCGCAGGGTGCCACGAAGCAATCCCTCCCGAGGCACCGTGTTCGCGGCCTGACCGGCCTGCACCGCACCCCAGACCAGCACCGTCCCCGAACGCGGGTCGACCCGTCGGGACAGCAGCGCAGGCAGGCCGGTGATCACCGCGCCAAGTGCGTGCACCAGATCAGCGGTGAGGTGCGGGCGCGACGTGTGCCCACCGGGCGATGACAGCCGCAACTCCAGCATGTCGCCCGCCGAGGTGATCGGCCCGACCCGGGTTCCGAACCGGCCGACCGGCAACCGTGGATCACAGTGCAGTGCGAAGATCCGATCCACACCGGACAGACCGCCGGCGGCGAGCACGTCCAGTGCACCTCCGGGCATCACCTCCTCAGCCGGCTGGAAGATCACCCGGATCCGGCCCGGCAGCGCCGGGGCAGACGCCAGGGCGAGTGCTGCGCCGATGAGGATCGCGGTATGCGCGTCATGCCCACAAGCGTGCATGAGACCGTCCACTGCGGATGCGAACGGCAGGCCGGTGCTTTCCGACAGAGGCAGCGCGTCGAGGTCAGCACGCAGCGCCACGCACCGCGATCCGGTGCCGATGTCACAAATCAGGCCGGTACCGCCGGGCAGCAGGGTGGGCCGCAGACCGGTACTGGCGAGCTGCTTGGCTATCAGTGCCGTGGTGCCCTGCTCGTGGTAGGCAAGTTCCGGATGCGCGTGGATGTGCCTGCGCCAGGCGACCAGATCGGTGCCGTGGTTCGCCAGCCAACCGTCCAACCAGGACGGGCCCCGACCGGCCGCGGCGTCCGGCGCAGGGGATGGCGACACCCCGGCTGGGTGCAGCAGAGCGGATTCCAGCGCAGTCACACGGCACCTCTGACGGTGATCACCGGTACCATGCAGCGCCGGGACACCCCGCCGATCACTTGCACGAAGTCGATGCAGGCGGGGCTAACCGGGGTCACCTCGTGAGCGCACCCGATGGCGAACGCCTCCGCCTCGGAACAAGCCCGTACCCGGATCTCCGGCTGTTGCCGGGACTCCACGCCAGGCGTTCGCAAATAGTACAGCGCTGATGTGTTCGCCGGAATGACACGGGGAGTGAGGGTTGCTGTCGCTGTACTCATCCCGTAATTCTGCCCGATGGAGATCAGAAACTTTCTGGGGGCACGTGGACGCCCCACACGTCGCGCAGTGCGTGGCAAACCTCTCCCACCGTGGCGCGAGCGGCCAGTGCGCTCTTCATCGGGTACAGCACGTTGTCGCTGCCGGCCGCGGCCCTGCGCAGCTCGTCCAGGGCGTGAGCGACGTCTGCGAATGATCGCGACGACCGCAGTGCGGCGAGCCGCGCCCGGGCACTGTCCTCGATCATCGGATCCACCCGCAAAGGCTGGTAGCGCTCCTCGGTGTCGAGCCGGTAGCGATTGAGCCCGACGACGACGCGGTCGCCGGAGTCGATCTCCCTGGCGGTGCGGTACGCAGTCTGCTCGATTTCCGATTTCTGGAAGCCCGCCTCGATCGCACGTACCGCACCACCGAACGAGTCCACCTGCTCGATCAACGCCATTGCGGCCGCCTCGACTTCATCGGTCATCGCCTCGACAGCGTAAGAGCCGGCAAAGGGATCCACCGTGGACGCCAGATCGGTCTCCAAGGCCAGCATCTGCTGGGTTCGCAGCGCCAACCGGGCCGCCTTTTCAGTGGGCAGCGCGATCGCCTCGTCATAGGCATTGGTGTGCAACGACTGGGTACCACCGAAGATCGCGGCGATCGCCTGCGTAGTGACCCGGATCAGATTGACCTCAGGCTGCTGAGCGGTGAGCTGCACCCCAGCGGTCTGGGTGTGGAACCGCAGCATCAGCGACTTGGGGTTCTGCGCGCCGAAGCGCTCCTTCATCAGCCGAGCCCAGATCCGCCGGGCGGCGCGGAACTTCGCGACCTCCTCCAGCAGGGTGGTACGGGCGACGAAGAAAAACGACAACCGGGGGGCGAACTCGTCGACGGCCATCCCGGCATCCAGCGCGGCCTGCACGTACTGCACCCCGTTGGCGAGCGTGAAGCCGATCTCCTGCGCGGGATTCGCGCCCGCCTCAGCCATGTGGTAACCGGAGATCGAGATGGTGTTCCAGCGCGGGATCTCGGCCTTGCAGTAGGCGAAGATATCCGAGGTGAGGCGCAGGGATTGCGCCGGTGGATAGATGTAGGTGCCCCGGGCGATGTACTCCTTGAGCACGTCGTTCTGGACCGTCCCAGTCAGCTTCGAACCTGGTACTGCGTTCTCTTCGCCCACCAGCTGGTAAAGCAGCAACAACACGCTCGCGGGCGCATTGATGGTCATCGAGGTGGACACCCGATCCAACGGGATACCGTCGAACAGCCTTTGCATGTCCTCGATCGAGTCGATGGCAACCCCGACCTTGCCGACCTCGCCGTGCGCGATGGCCTCGTCGGAGTCGTAACCCATCTGCGTCGGCAAATCGAAGGCCACCGACAGCCCGGCCTGCCCAGCCTGCAGCAGCTGGTGATAGCGGGCGTTGGATTCAGCGGCGGTACCGAATCCGGCGTACTGGCGCATCGTCCAGAGACGTTGGGTGTACATGGTGGGATACACCCCGCGGGTGAACGGAAACTCCCCCGGCTGACCAAGCCGGTCCGCCAGGCCATCCGCGATGTCCTCGGCCTGGTACACCGGCTTGATCGCAAAGCCCGATTCTGAAGTCTTGTCGACCATCAGGTCTGTATGGCACACACCAGCGGCAACCACAACGCAGGGCATCATGTGGCGGTGACCAACCCCTCACCCCGCCTGGTGGCGGGGCGCTACCGGCTCAGTGCCGTGTTGGGTCGGGGCACGATGGGCACGGTGTGGTCGGCCCATGACGAGGTGCTCGGCCGGCCGGTCGCGGTCAAGGAGGTGCTGCTGCCGCCGGGTATCCCGGAAGCCGAGGCCGACGCCGTGCGGGAGCGGACGATGCGGGAAGCCAGGACCATCGCCGCGCTGTCACACCCCAATGTGGTCACCCTCTACGACGTGGCACGGGAGGGCGCCGCACCGTTCGTGGTGATGGAGTTGGTGGCTTCCCGCAGCCTGGCCGAGCTGCTGCTGTCCGGACCCCTGCCGCCGCGGCAGGTGATCGCCGTGGGAGCCGCGGTGGCGGCGGCGCTACAGGCCGCGCACGCGGCGGGCATCACACACCGGGACGTCAAGCCCGGCAACGTGCTGGTGGCCCACGACGGCCGTATCAAGCTCACCGACTTCGGGATCGCCCGCAATCCGGCCGACCAGACGTTGACCGCGACCGGCCTGATGCTGGGCTCTCCTGCCTACATTGCTCCAGAGATCGCCTCCGGTTGCCCGGTCAGCCCGGCAGCGGACCTGTGGGGCCTCGGCGCGACGCTGTTCTCCGCAGTCGAGGGCAGACCGCCCTATGACGCGGGCACTGCCATGGCAACAGTCGCCTCGGTGGTGCACGACGAGGTGCCCAGGGCATCATGTTCTGGACCGCTCGCCGAGGTGATCAGCGGATTGATGACCAAGGATCCGGCGCACCGGATGCCGCTGTCGCAGGTGCGCCAACTGCTCGGCGCACCACTCGAGCCAACGAACCCCGAGTCCACTGAGCATCCAGCCCGCACCGCAACGAGCGCCCCGAGTACCACCTCCGAAAAACCCCCAACGAGGGTTTCACACAGCAACCAGCAAACAGCCGAAGCATCGCGCCGGCGGACCGGGCAGCTCGCTGCCGACCCGGGTCCGCTGCCCTTCACCGTCGCGTCCACGAGCAAGACCCCGGCGGCGGCACACCGAGTCCAGAGCACCGGCGGTGGACGTCGAGTGCTGCTGTGGACGTTGGCGGTACTGCTTTTCCTCGGTGCCGCAACGACTGCTTTTGCCGTCACCCGAGCCGCCGCCGGCAGGCCCGCCCTGCCCTCCCTGGAGGGCCCCGCCGTACTGGGTGCCCGCCGCACCGACGACGCCGTGCTGACGCCCCGAGTGGTGCAGTTAGCCCAAGCCGACGGCTCGCGGCCGGCTCGGTTGACCATCAGCGTGCCGCAGGACTGGGTGGAGTTCCGCGAGCAACGGACGCTCAGTGACAACTCGAGCACCATCGTGCGTTTCGTATCTCCGGACGGCTCGGAGGTCATCGCCGTGGAGCGGGTCACCGGCGTGCTACCCAGCGCCGTCGGAGACCAGTACCTGACCAACTACCTGCGCAGACTCGCCCAGGGGGTGCCTGAACTCGTCGAGACCCAGCGGCAGAGGACCTCTGCCGGAGCGCTCGACGCCACCTTCCGAACCCAGGAGGGCGGCGAATTGCGTCGAACCACCTATCTGCGGCTGCTGCCTACCGGGTCGGATTTGTGGGTGGTGTCTGTCACCGTACCCACCGAGCGAGAGGGCGCAGGACGCACGAAGCTGTTTGAGCCCGTGGTGGCGGGATTCACCGTGGAAATCTGATCACCATAGGCTGCGAAATCGTGACTGATCCAACGCAGACCGCCCAGCAAGCGGCGGCCGTACTCGCCCAGCGCACTGGTGTGTCCGCGCATGACATCGCCGTGGTGCTGGGCAGCGGCTGGCATCCCGCAGCCGACGCGCTGGGTACCCCGACCGTGGAGATCCCATTCACCGCACTACCCGGGTTCGCCGAACCGCAGGTTGCCGACCAGGCCGGGACGGTCCGATCGGTGCTGGTGGAGGGCCGACCCGTCCTGGTGCTGCTCGGTCGTACGCACGGTTACGAGGGTCGTGGCTTGGCCCAGGTGGTTCATGGGGTGCGCACCGCCTGCGCGGCGGGTGTCCGGGTGGTGGTGCTCACCAACGCCGCCGGCGCTATCGCCGAGGGACTCGCGGTCGGACAACCGGTGCTGATCTGCGACCACCTCAACCTCACCGCAACCTCCCCACTCGTCGGGCCGCGGTTCGTCGATCTCACTGACACCTACTCCGCCCGGCTGCGCTCGATGGCCCGCGAGATCGACCCGAGCCTGGTAGAGGGCGTCTACGCCGGGGTGCCTGGCCCGCACTTCGAAACTCCAGCCGAGATTCGCATGTTGCGCGTGCTGGGAGCTGACCTGGTCGGGATGTCCACCGTGCTGGAAGCCATCGCGACCCGCGCTGAAGGTGCCGAGGTGCTGGGAATCTCACTGGTCACCAACCTCGCCGCCGGCCTTGACGGGGCGGTGATGGATCACCGAGAGATGCTCGCCACCGCCCACAGCGCTGCGGCGCGAATGGGCAAGCTACTGCGGGAGCTGATCAGCCGGACCTGATGGTGCAGCGAAGGACCCCACCCGCCGCCAGGCCGGGTCACGCGTCGCGTACGGCGCCGCCGATCTGAGCGCTCAGGAACCGGAGCACGGGCTGCTCGACGGCGACTGGGTGATCGATCATCGGCCAATGGCCGCTGTCATCGAGGATGACGACTTCGGCCTTCGGGAAGGTTTCCCGCTGGCGTTGCGCGTAGCGAACAGATAGGTAAGGGTCACGGGCACCCCATACGACCAGCGCGGAGCGGTCGAGCGAGCGCAACTGCTGGTGCAGCTGCTCCGAGCCGGCACCGGGGTCAGTGGCGCGGTATAGCCGCAACACGGCGCGTTGGACATCGGGAGTCTTGAAGTCGCGGTACATGCGCTCGAGCACATCACCGGGCAATCCGCGGGGGTTGCCGTGGCGCAGCAGCAGCCGCTGCGCCAGACGAGTACCCATCCGCATGAAGGCTTCACCGAGCACCGGGGTCCGCCAGATCCGGGCCAGCTAGTGCCAGCGGTAGCCGCGCAGCACACCGCTGTTGATCAGTGTCACGCTGGCGAACCGGTCGGGATGCTGCGCCGCCCAGGTCAGGCCCCATGGGCCACCAAAGTCGTGCAGCACCAGGTGGGCGCGGTAGATGCCGAGTTGGTCAATGATCCCGCCGAGGTGGCGGGCATAACCGTCGACGGTGTAGTTGAAGCGATCAGATTTGTCGGCGCTGCCATAGCCGGGCAGGTCGGGCGCGATCGCGGGCGAACGCGCCGGTGCGGGCGACAAGGCGTCGACCGTAACGGCATCGGAGCTGACCGGGGCGAGTTGCCGAGCTTGAGCAGGCTGCACAGTGGTACGTCCCCTGGGACGATCTTCTTATGGGAGCTTCGCTGCGGTCACGAGCGGACGGGCGGGTGTCGCAGAGTCCGATGGGATGACATCGCCACGGCTTCGAGTCCGAGTCCGGGCCACGGCGGCCAGGATCCGTGGGGTAAACAGCGACGCCGGGCGGGCGAGCAGGCCCATCACCTGTGCGAAACCGTCGGCGGTGGCGAGGTCCCGGGTGGCAGCGGTTGCTACCCGGTCGAGGTATCGATGCTGCAGCCGCGTCACGGCAGTCACGCGCATGCCGGTTGTGGTCGGAAAGCGGAGATCCTCCCCGGTCGACAGCATCCAAGGATCGGCGTTGCGCCTGGCCAGACGCCGCTGAAAGCGTCGGCCCAGCCCATCGAGACCGCCAGCCCCAGCAAGAGCGGGAGAACAGTGCCGACGCCGGTGCTCGCACAGGCAGGCGTCCAAGGTCTCGGCGGCGACAGCAGCCGTGCTCATGCCCTGGCCGTAGATCGGGTTGAACGCACAGGCCGCGTCGCCAAGCACGACGAACCGCTCCGGCCAGTGCCGCATGCGCTCGTAGTGCCACTGCCGGTTAGCCGTGCCGCGGTAGCCGCGGATCGGGGTCACGGGCTCGGCCGTCGCGAGAGCGTCGGCGATGATCGGATGGCGCAGGCTGCGAATGAAGGCAGCGAAGCCGTCCTCATCGGTCGGCGGGTGCTGGCCGGCGGCTCCCATCAGCGCCACCATCCACTGGCCGTCCTCGATCGGGAACAGGTAACCGGTGCGCGGCATCGACGGTGGTTGAGAGAACAGCATCGCCAGCCGCCAGTCCGCGCTGAACCCGTCCGGGATGCGGTAGATCCGGGAGGCGTAGGCAACGTTGGCGTCGACCTGCGTCTTCGTGGGCGTGGCGTAGCCGGCCTCTGAGAGCCAGGCAGGGGCACGTGAACCGCGGCCACTGGCGTCGACCACCAAGTCCGCCGCGAGATGCTCTGAGCCGCCAGCGCTATCGAGCGGGCGTAATGCCACTCCGGCGATCTGCCGGCCGTCATGTGAGGTGACCAGCGACGTCACGTCATGACGGTCGAGGATCCGCACACCCGGCAGTTCCCGCAGCCGCCGGCGAACTGCCCACTCGAACAGCGGCCGGCTCGCCGACAGCAGTGGCCACCCGGTGGCCCGCCGGTCCAACCAGCCCAGCAGGGGTCAGGACGAGAGCGTCGGTGGGGACGCGTAACGACACTGCCCCGGCTGCCGTCAGCTCGCGCGCATAGCCGGGGAACAGCCGCTCAACGATCCCCGCGCCTCGAGGCAGCAGCACATGCAGCATGCGTCCCTGCGGAATGCCCTTGCGCGTCACAACGCTGTCCGTCAGCGCGTCGCGCTCGACGAGCGTCACCTGCTCACAGTGATTCGCGAGCACCCGGACGGCGAGTAGGCCAACCATGCTGCCACCGATGACGACGGCGTGACCGGGTCCGGTCGACTCAGCGCAGGTGGGCGAGGGGTGGATCTCCAAGGATCCGTTGCCATCAGGCGTACGGCTCACGAGGTTCTCCTCGATATTTCAAACGCTGTTATAAAACACCGTTGCGATACGCTAGTCAAGTGCCACGACCTAAATTGCACGACGATGCGCTGCGGATCCGGCTGCTCGATACGGCAGGTGCATTGCTCACCTCCAAGGGCCCGGACGCGCTGAGCCTGCGGCGGCTCGCCGCTGCGGCCGGCACCTCGACGAGCGCGGTGTACGCACTGTTCGGGGGGAAGGCCGGGATCCTTCGGGGTCTGTTCATCGAGGCGTTCACCAGATTTGCATCCCACCTGGACACGGTGACCCCTTCGGATGACCCGCTGGCCGACCTCCTCGCCCTCGGCCACGCCTACCGGACCAGCGCACTGGCCGACCCACACCTGTACGCGGTGATGTTCGGTTCGCCGGTGCCCGGCTTCGAGCCGGCTTCGGAGGACTATGCCCACGCCGAGGCCACCTTCATCCCGCTGCTCGACACGGTGCGCAGGGCCGTTGCGGCGGGCCTGCTGCGCGACGCCGACCCACACCTGATCGCCACTGCGCTGTGGGCCAACGTGCACGGCCTGGTGTCACTGGAGCTGGGTTGCGCGATGCCGGGTCAAGCCGGGGCACCGGCTGCGGTGTTCGAGGCGGCGATCCGCGCCAACCTCAACGGCTGGCGGGCCGAAGGCACTGCGCACTCGTGAGTGCGATTCGGTGCTGGAACACTGTTACGCACTCACGCGCACTACGCTGCCGCGCATGGCTGCGGATATCGTGCCGATCGAGCTGTCCCTGACCGCCGGGGACATGGTGACGCTGTGGGCCCCTCGCTGGCGTGAGGACGGTGAGGAATGGGAGGCGTTTCTCGGCGACGGTGAGGACCTCTTCGCCTTCCCCGACGTTGCGGCGCTGGTCGGTTTCGTGCGTACCGCCCCTCACCACGACCTCGTCGATCACCCGGCCTGGTCGCTGGTACCGCGGTTGCCCGCGGGGAACCTGCAGCCCGCGGAGTCCCAACGTTACGACCTGGTCGGAGTGCCCGAACTCGTCGCGCAGCCACCGGACACCTGGGTGCTGGATGAACTCGCCGAGGTGATGTCGATCGTACGTTCACTGGCCGAGGTATGCGGCCTCGACGTGGTGCACGAGGTGCTCGACTCCACCCCGGAGTTCGGCATGCTCGAGGGTGGCATGCTGGCTTTCGGCGGCCGGGAGGGTGAGCGGTGCTGGGATGCGCTGTGCGCCGTGATTGCACAGCGCTGGGACGACGTGCTCGATACGGTCGATGGCGTGGTCCGCACTCCCGACGTCGATGCGGCGGCGCTCGCCATGGCGCAGACCGAGCTGACCCAGGTTGAGGCGGCCACCGAAAAAACAAACAAAGCGGCTATGGACAAGCTGGCAGCCGAAGTCCCAGCCGCGCCACACCCTGCGCTGACGTTCTGGGCAGAGGTCGGCATCGACCCGATCCGGATCATCAGCGATCTGGGCGATCACTATACGCTGCGCTGCTACCTCGACGATGCACCGGTCTTTCTCGGCCGCAGTGGGCGTATCGAAGCCTTCTCCTCGCCGCGATCGCTGTCCCGGTACCTCGCCGACAACCCCAAGGGCCACGACCTCGACGAGGTGTCCACCTGGGCGCAGGTGACCAAACAGGCGCACGCCGGCGAACTCGAGGTGGCAGTCGACAACGGTAACAGCTACGTGCTCGCCGGGCTGGCCGACGATCTCGCCGGGGGTCCGGAAACCGTCGACCCGGGCCAGCTTGAACTTGCCGTGGAATTGATCACCGATGCCGAGCAATGGGCGGGATCGGACGCCGCAGACAAGGCGCTGGCCGGCTCCGAACCGCTGGGCTGGTTGGTCTCCTTCCTGCTACGGCCGGACCCGACGCGGCTCGCACCCAGCCCTCCCTTCGACGCCGAGGTGGCAGCCTGGCAGGCCCTGGTGGCGGCTTTCGAAGATCGGCTGAACGTTCGGTGAGCTGCGTCACGCATCGCCCGATTGCCGCAACGGCTACCGAGATGGCTAAGATGCGCGCCCAACCGTGTCGGCGCATTCTCCTCACCGAAAGCCCACGCCTGTGAGCAATTACAGCAACAGTCCCGCAACGCAGTCCTTCGATCGGATGCGCAGCATGCTGGTTCGTGCCGCTGAGATCCGTGACAGCGAGCAGCAGCAGATCTTCGACGCGCTAGACGAGATCCACGCCCGGCTGGCTCCTCTGGAGTCGCTGGGTTCGGTTCGCAAGCGACTCTCGGAAATGCCTGACCGCACCGAGGTCAGCGTGCTGGCCGAACGGGTCGATGAGGTGCTGTCGAGACTGGAATCTCAGGACAACGCCCTCACCGCGTTGTCCCGCGCTGTCGAGTCGATCGTGGACAGGCTGGCCAAGCCGTTCGCCGAGCTCGGCGGTCGGCTGGACGGGGTGGCCGGCCGGTTCGAGGGCGTCGCCGGCCGGATGGACGGCCTCGAGGATCGGATCGCCGGGGTGCACAAGCGGATCGACGACCTCGGCCACCACCTCGACAAGCAGGACGGCCGGATGGACGCCCTGCCCAGCGCGGTGCACGGGCCGCTGCGCGAACGCATCGACGGGCTGGAGATCAGTCTGCGTGGCCGGATCGACGAGGTCGACGAGGGTATGCACGAGCACCTCGACGGCAACCGCGAGTCGATCCAGCGCGCGGTCGGGGACGCCGGCGACGGGCTGGCGAAGCTGCTCGACGAGGCCCGCGCCGGCATCGACGGGCGGCTCACCGAGACCACCTCGGCCGTGCAGTCCCGGCTCACCGACGCGCTGAGCGAGACCCGCGCCGGCCTCGACGGCAGGCTGGACGACCTGGCGGCCCGGCCGGCCGTGGACCCCACCGACAAGCTGGACGCCCTCACCGCGCGGCTGGAGCAGCTCGCCACCCGGCTCGACGAGGTCGCCGGCCGGCTGGACAC
>JALZDU010000251.1 GCA_030862405.1 Actinomycetota bacterium
GAGCCGCCCGCAGCGTCGCCAGCCATGCTTCCGTGGTGGGTGCGCTGACTGGCAAGACGCGGTGCCATAGCTTGGAGCGGCAGGTCGGCGCCGTCGGGCTGAGAGAGGCGCCCACGATGGGGACTCCGGTATCGCGCAGGCCCCGGGCGATGGCCAGTCCAGTAGGAGTTCCGGCACCTGCGATGACCACCGGCAACCTCTGCCGGTCGGCGGGATTACAACCGTTACTGTCAGTCATCTGTGCGACGCTAGCTTATGGCGCAACGAGGCAGCCCGACGGCCAGCTTCGCCGCCGCACCTTGTCAACCCATGAGCTTGACCGGCTCGCGCGGACGGCACCTTAGCGGGATCAACCGACGTTCGGTGAGGCTCCGTATGACGGGTTGGCATCGGCTGGTTAGCCGGCGAGGCGGCGTGCAGTGTCCTTGAGGACTGATCTTGGTGGTGATCTCTGCCGACGTCGAAACCGTCCTCGATCACGTTTGTGTTGTTCATGATGGACACGGTGAAGCGCTCCTTCGACCCACGAAGCCTACCGAGTTCGTGATCCAAGAGCCGTCGTCGTTGTCGTCGGACCAGCCATTCTTGTTACCGGGTGACGCGGTATGGCCTCCTCCCCACACGCCCCACTGCTGGTTGGGGTCGACGGTGCGCATCTCGTGGACGATGTAATCGCGGTGGATGGCGGGGAGCTTGGTCAGCACATAGCTCATGAGCCGGTCGAGATCATTGGTTGTGGTCAGGATCCAGCCCCAGGTGTGCGGGTGCTCGTCGGTGAACTTCATGTCAGTCATCCCGTAGGACGGGAAGCGAGTCGCGTAGTCCTCGGCGCCATAGCGCTTCCATAGCGTGGTCGCCGCGTCGTCGTCGCTGGGATGCAGCATTTTTTGCATCAGGTCGCGATCCTCGGTGGTCAGCCTGATCCAACCCGAGTCATTGCGCAGGAGCAGATCCACCACCATGGCCAGTTTCGGGATGGACAGCCCCAGATATGTGTCTGCGAGTTCGCGTTGCGCCAGACCGCGCCGGTCTCCCGGTCGCGCACCACGATGCCGGCCACGCCAGGACGGTTCGCCGCGTAGGCCTGTGCCTTTGCAATACGACGCTGGAGCCCCTGGTCCAAGTAAACCTCACTGGTCACTTCAAATCCGACCGCAGTCCCACCATCTTGATCGGGTGCCGGACCAGCTTGCGCAGCAGGCCGCAATGGCGCCGGCCGGCTCAGGCTGGCCTATTCTGCTCGGCGTGCAGTTGATCGATGTCGTGGTGGAGACGCCGCGCGGCAGCCGCAACAAGTACGAGATCGATGAGCAGACCGGGCTGGTCTGGCTCGACCGACGGCTCCCCGGCGCGTTCGCCTTTCCTGCCGACTACGGCTATGTTCCAGGCGCGTTCGGGTCCGACGACGAACCGCTCGACGCGTTAGTACTCACAGTTGAGCCGACCTATCCGGGGGTGCGGGTACGGGCCCGGCCGATCGGGGTCTTCTGGCTCCTCACTGGACACGGTCGTGAGGCAAAACTGGTGTGTGTACCCGAGGGTGAGCCCGCTTACGTCGAGATCGAGGACCTATCCCAGCTGCCGGCGCATCAGCTCGCCGAGATCGCCAACTTTTTTGACATCTACCGCAGCCTTGACCAGGCCAGCGTGACTAAATTTGACGGGTATGAGGGAGCAGCAGCGGCGCAGCGGGTCCTCACTCGGGCGGGGGTGAACTGCACAGGCGCTGGCACCGGTGAGCAGACCGGCCCCGCCGACCCGACGGGTTCCTGACGTGAGCACCGCACTAGCATCGGCACCGCTGTCCACCGAGTTGTAAAAAGGCCGTCGTATAGCTCAGGCTCGGATACAACAACGGTACCCTTATGCTAGACACAACCACTAAATATTCCAATACGGTGCCAGTGGACGTGCCGGCCCTGAACCAAAGGGCACCCATCCCCATGGCCGATTCTGACTATGCCTACAATACGAACAAAACGTGGCAACGCTGCAACTCGCGGTGTCCTTCGAAGCCTCGTCCCCGGGTGACGTGGGCACGTGTAGATGCAGTTTAATGGACAGCCTGATGGACAAAGACCGCCAACGCCCGACAGTGCGACGAGCGCTGGCGGATCCATCAGGGCAAGCTGGCTGTCATGCAGCCACTACGCCGGCGGGCCTTCTTGGTCACCACTGGGCTAGCGATGGCTGGGGGGTGCGGCGGGCCTGTTCTTGATCACCGTGCAGGGCAACCCTGGGGCACAGCCGCAGCAGGTAACAATATCGATGGACCTGTGGTTTATGTCGCCCTTGGTGACTCCATCTCCATCGACCACTACGCCGGCGGTACCGGTCGCGGCGGTGCGAGCCTCCTGGTGCGCAACCGTGACGACGACTTCCCCCAATGGCACGGTCGGGACCTGACGACACAGGATCCCGCCGTGGCTTACCACCTGCTCGCCACCGACGGCGGCACCACCAGCACGCTGCTGGATTCGCAACTTCGGCAGCTTGAAGACTCTGCCATCGCGCCCACGGTCGTGACACTGACCATCGGCGGCAACGACCTACTCGGGGCATACGGCGACATCCAGCGCGCTCGACAGGTTGTGTCGGTGGTGCGCACTCGCGTCGGCCAGGCCCTGGAGAGACTGCGCAGCATTATGCGGCGGCCCAGCGATCCGATCATCGTCGGCACCGTCTATGACCCCAGTGACGGCACCGGCGATGCCTCCCGGGTGGGCCTGCCACCGTGGCCTCAGGTCGTCGACGCTTTGGCCGAGCTGAACACCGAGCTGCGTGCGGCCGCTTCAAAGCATGGGGCACGAGTGGCCGACATCCACGGCTACTTCCTCGGCCACGGGATGCGCGCCGGGAACCCAGCCCAAGGTGATCCCCGGCCAGCCAACCAGGAACTGTGGTTCTGTAATGTCATCGAGCCCAATGCCTGGGGAGCCAGCGCGGTGCGCGCAGCATTCTGGGACGCCCTGCACGCCGGTTAATGTCCTCAGACCGACGTCGGCAAGAGGGCCATACCCACCGCAGCGCGGCCAGAGTCGTGTCCAGGATCCCGGTAGCTGGGCGAGGCGGTATTGCTCGGCAGCCATGGCTGTGGCACGCAGGCCGGGTTGGCGAACAGAAGTGGCAGCCGGAGGAGGAGCCACCGAAGCCGGGAGGTCGGGGGCGTATACGCAGTGGTGGCCAGTCTTGCGAGAACCCACCGCCAGTCCAGCCGGTTGTCGCGGTCGGCATGGAGGAGGACCATCGGGCGGCCTTTCCTGGCTACCAGGACACCCTGATCTCCACCAGTTCCTCGTCGAACTCCCGAAATGGCCGCATGGAGCCTACTACCCGGGCAGCAGCAGGTGAGACCTCTCAAGTGCACCCGAGGTGATCGACATAGGCTTTGCCGAGCCGACCGTGCGCCAGAGGCGTCACCCGCCTGCTGCAGGGGAATGTGGAAACAGTGACCGGAATGGTTGGGTCGGCGGCGCGCTGCGCCTCCGCGCCGGCGCGGACAACGCTGAGTGCTGTGGACGACTTCCGCAGGTTCCAGGGCCGGGCTCTGGATCTTCTCGGACTTGGTCCCCAACCACATCCGTCGCACGTCCTCCCCAGTTATGGGACTCCCCTTCTGACGGTTTGATGGGTGGCATGGACAATTCCGGCCACACGAGCCAGTCCAGCTTGCACGCTGTAGTGCTCCCGCGACCCCCCATGTGTGCGCGCCGGACGGCGCAGCGACCAACACGATGGCACTTCGGCGGACTGCCCGATTGGCTGCGCCGCGCGAGCCGACACCCGCAGTGGCTGGTGCCCTGGCCACCGCGGCGGGCTGATGCTCCACGCTGGCCGGCGACGGGCCCTTACACCACGAGGAAGTTCCGTCCATCAAGCGCGAGCACGCTCAGGCGGGCAATGGCTTGAGTCATGCAT
>JALZDU010000273.1 GCA_030862405.1 Actinomycetota bacterium
CAGGTCCAGGCACCAGCTGCCATTTCGCCGATCAGCGCAAGCAGGACAGCGCCTGGGTCACCGCTTTGGGCTCACGCTCATCGCTGTCGTGCACCGCCCGCGCGTCCAGGGCAGCCTCGACCTGCCAGCACAGCTCCGCCGGGTCCAGCGCCTCCTTCCTGATCTCCAAACCACTGTCGCGACTGTTGGCCTGGATCATCTCCAGGGCCGTGTCCAGCTCGTCCAGGGGAAACAGCAGGATGTCGTCGGCGGCACCGCAGTCGCCATGGTTCACGCTCATCACGAGGGTGTGCGAACGCCCCGCCCGGCAGAAGGAGAAGGCCAACATCGATGCGGTGTCCTGGGTGTCTACCAGGCGCCAGCCGTCGGTCAGCGTCACCGGCTCGTCCAGCTCCGCCGCCCACCTCGGCCGGGACATGCGGGCCTCGACCAGCCGGGCGACGGCCGCCGCCGCAGCCTCGCGGGCTCGGCCCTGGGTGACCGACCTGATCACCAGCAGTATCGCGAGTGCCTCGCTGCTGACCCGGGCCTCGAACTGCGGGATGAACCGCTGGCCACCGCCTCCTCGAACGCCTCGCCGAGAGGCTCACCGATCGACACGAATGCCGCGCTGGCGAGCTCCGCGTCCAGCGGGTCCTCGGACTCGATGAGCTCCCCGGCAGCCGCGAGCAACTCGTCGATCAGCCGCTTCGGGTCGAAGTCCTCGCTGGAGCACGCCGGGCAATCGCACTCATCATGCGCGCCGAACGTGGCGGGCAACGCAGGCCGGCGGGTGGGCTTTTTGCTCTTTCGGCCTTTCCGGCCACGGCTCGCGGGGCTAATTTCCGCGCAGTCTGCCCGAGCCACCGGTATCCGCTCGCACCCCCTCCGGCGTGTCGGGGCAGTTCGCTCCAACTGGCACCTCGGTCTCGTTGGCAGGTCCACTGACCAACCTAGCCCGAGCCGGCGGCTTGAACTGCCAGCTGGGTGGAGCGGACCACCGCGCTCTATGCGGCGCACACCGCGCTGGCGCCGCACCACCGGGCAACCCCGAGCACAGCACCTCAACCGCGTAGCTGGACCCTGGCTAGCTGGACCACAAGTGGACGCCCTGGCCTCCCACCGTGAGCACCCCGAGCTGCCGCTGGACAACACCAGTACCTCGCTGTATCAGGGTGTCCGGGCTCGTGGCGGGCGACACGACGATGTGTAACGGAGGGTAGGGTAGCGGCGATTTTCGTTGAGGAAGCTCTTCGCGCTGAGTCGGAGGTCCGTGATCGTGGATCGGGTGTCGCTGGCCATCAGAGCCCTGGCGGGTAGTTCATGACAGCCAGGGCCGTCCCCACCGAATGGACAGATTGGGCACATGATCGTTGTGCCGCTCTGATCCGTAATGTGGAGGGATTCATCCACGGCAAGACATCTGTTGTAAGGGATGCGGTGATCTGTCTGCTGGCTGAGGGGCACCTTCTCATTGAAGATGTTCCTGGGGTGGCGAAGACGTCGTTGGCAAAGGCGATAGCAAGCTCTATCAGCGGATCGATGAAGAGAATTCAGTTCACTCCTGATCTGCTGCCCTCTGACGTGATTGGCGTGCAGACCTGGGACACCCGCGAGGAGAAGTTTCAGTTCAGAAAAGG
This sequence comes from Actinomycetota bacterium, assembly GCA_030862405.1. Lineage (GTDB taxonomy): Bacteria > Actinomycetota > Actinomycetes > Mycobacteriales > Pseudonocardiaceae. Next base: position 1,620 of record JALZDU010000273.1, read on the forward strand.
CCCGGTCTTCGCCCACATCGTGGTTGCGGACGAGATTAACCGGGCGTCACCGAAGACGCAGTCGGCGCTGTTGGAGGCCATGGCAGAGCATCAGGTGACGGTCGACGGAAAGCTTTACCCGCTACCCCAACCAAACGTTGTGATCGCCACGCAGAATCCGATCGACTTGCAGGGCACCTATGCGTTGCCCGAGGCGCAGCTGGATCGTTTTATGATGCTCCTGCGGGTGGGTTATCCGAACACCGAGCATGAAATGCACATAGTCCGGGACGCTGTCGCTCGCAGGCTTCCCCATCAGCTGCAACCGGTCATCACGATCGATGACGTACGCCAGATGATCGAGATTGCGCGCAGCGTGGAGGTGACGTCGTCGATCCAGCGTTACATTGTGACCCTTGTCGCGAACACTCGCACGGTCAAGCACGTTCGGCTGGGGGCTAGCCCTCGAGCCAGCAACGCGCTCGCCGTCGCGAGCCAAGCCCGCGCCATCGTGTACGAGGGTCGATCCTTTGTGACCGCGGACGACGTCAAGGCGGTGGCCCGGTCAGTGCTGGGTCATCGGCTTCTGCTTACGTCGGAAGCTGCGGTCCAGGGACACACCGCAGAGGATCTCATCGATGAGATCATGGCCTCGGTGGCGGTACCGCAGGGTCCGCCGGGCGAGTGAGGCGGAGTGTTCACGAAGTCGGGACTCGCGATCGCTATAGCAGCTGTTGTCCTGCTCGCTGTCGGCTGGGTCGCGGATTATCCTGAGCTGGTTCTGCTGGCGTTCGCCGGGATTGCGGTGCTGGTCGTGGCCGTGTTGTGGATTCTGTCACGACCCGACCTGTCGGCGGTTCGCGAGATCCGACCGCGCCGGGTGTCTGCGGGGGAGCGGGCTGTAGGTGTCGTCACGGTGACCAACCAGGCGCGCCATCGTAGCCTGCCTATCATGGCGATCGAGGAAGTGGCGAGCACCCGGACCGCCCAAATCACAAAGTTGAGTATTCCGGTGCCGAGTCTTGCGGCTGGTGAATTTTGCGAGGCTAGCTACTCGCTACCCACTCAGCGACGTGACATCTACCAGGTGGGACCGCTGACCGTAGGCCACACCGATCCGCTCCGGCTGATGGCCGGCGGGCGGAAGTATGAGACTTGGTCTAGATTGGTGGTGCATCCGCGGATCCAGCTAGTAGAGCCCATTCCGACGAGTCATACACGCGATACCGATGGAGCAACCTCCAGCTATGCACCCCAGGGTGGCATCGCGTTCCATAGTCTTCGTGACTACGAGCTGGGTGATGACCAGCGGCTCATTCACTGGAAGTCTACCGCCCGCATGGGCAGATTCATGGTGCGGCACAACGTCGTACCCCACGAGCCACGGCTGATGGTAGTACTGGACACCAGCGTGAGTCCGTACGACGAAAAATCCTTCGAAGATGCAGTGAGCGCGGCGGCCTCGCTATGCGTCGCCGCGATCCGGGGCGGGTTCCCTCTCCAGTTGCGAACAACCGCCAAGGAAGCCGTCGCCGTAGATCGGGCCGGTGACGGCATCGGCGCAGTCCTGGACATGCTCGCGGGGGTGCAGCGCTCCGATGGGGATCAGGGACTCGCAGTGCTGCCGGGCGTGGTTCCCCGCGACGAGACCATTACACTGGCGGTGATCACCGGCCAGCCCCGTGTCGAGCTTCTGGCTCTCCTGCCTACAGTGCGCCCGCGCGTCCCGATGGTCAACCTTATCCAGTTCGCCGACGAGCGCACCGCACCGCTTGCTGCGCTGGGCGGTATCGTGTCGGTCACAGTGGGCCGTAACGAAGAGTTCGCCGCTGTGTGGAATCATCTGGTGCGGCGATGAACAGATCAGATTCGGGTACGGGTTTGTCAAGCGTCGAGAGCCGCAATAACCGAGTTGTCCTATCTGTCGTGGAGGTCGGGCTCGGTGCGTTGGCCTGCGCGACGACCTGTCTGCTCTACACCAGCTACTTCACCACCCTGAGCTATCTACTGCCACTATGGAGTTCAGTGGCTGGGGCCACAGTTCTGGCTGGCGTCGCGGCTCTCCGCCGTTGGCGGGCCAGCGCTACCCTGCTCACTGCTGCCCTGGGTTTCGTGGTGCTCGCTGTCTTCGTGGTGTTCACGTCCACTCTCAGCTTCGGTGTCCCGACTGTGCGCACCGCAGCCGACCTCGGAGCTGGGCTGGTGCGCGGTTGGGCGCGGATGCTGACTGTCAGCCTGCCAGCTGAGGACACCGGCGAGCTGCTCGTCACGCCGGCGGTGATCACCTGGTCGGCAGCATTTCTGGCCACCACTTTGGTGCTGCGGACGCGGACGGTTCTGGTGCCGCTGGTGCCACCCCTGTTGGCCTTGGTGGTGGGGCTGTTGTTCACCGCGACCCGGACCGACTCGGGGCTGTTGGTCACTGCGGTGTTCCTGGTCACGGTCCTGAGTCTGGTGCTGGTCCGCTCAAGTCACCTGGATAACAACGCGCTCGATAGCATCGGTGCCACCGACCAGCCAGATCAGCAGCATCAAATAAGGAAACCGGCTTCCGGGAGCGGGCTGCGCCTGGTGGTCGGCCGAGGCGTTGTTGGTGTGCCGATCATACTCGTGGCGGCGTTGGTCGGGATCGGCGGCGTAGGGCTGGTTCCGGTCGCTACCGGCGACGAGCGCTTCGACCC
>JALZDU010000277.1 GCA_030862405.1 Actinomycetota bacterium
CGGCGACGCTGCCGATCAGCACGACGATGACGGCCCCGGTCAGCAGGTACACCAGGGAGGTCGCGATGACGGTGCTCGCCTCGGCGTCGAGGGTGAACGGGGTGAGCGCCAACGCCACCGTGACCAGCCCGGCGATGACCGTGAAGAAGGTCCTCGGCTGGGGTGTGGTCAGCAGCAGCAGGTGCATCAGCGCGGTGGCAACCAGCGCCCCGACGGCGCCCAGCGAGCACAGCCCGATCGTCGTGGCGTCGCCGATCGCCCCGGCCTCGGTGGGCGCGAGTACCGGGATATCGAAGATGCCGCGGGCCACCAGGAGCGCGACGAAGGCGATCAACGCCGCCACCAGGGCGGTAGCGGCACCGCCCGCCCAGAGCTTGCCCGCGTCCACCGGGGGGGATGAGCGGGAGACTCGCCGGGTGCGGTCGTAGCTGGGGTCCTCGTACACGCCGCCTCCGAACCTGGACTGCCTGCGGCCACCTGGGCCGGGTGGGACCGATCGTGTACCCGGCGCGAGCGGCTCGCAACACCGGCACTCCGTCCGGGTGCCCGCCGTGGTGGGATCAGACCGTGGTGGGATAGGCCGGTGCAGCGACCAGCGGATCAGCGACCAGCGGATCAGCCCAGCCGTGACGAGCTCGCGGAGCAGATCGCGGAGCTCGCTCCCCGCACCGGCCTGTCGGTGGCGGTGGCCGAGTCGCTCACCGGCGGAATGATCTCCAGTGCCCTGGCCGCCGCTCCCGGGGCGAGCGCGTGGTTCCGCGGGGCGATGGTCGCCTATGCCAGCGAGGTCAAGCACGAGCTGCTGGGCGTGCCGCCGGGCCCGGTGGTCAGCGACACCGCCGCGGCAGCGATGGCACGGGGAGTTCGGCGGCTGCTGCGGGCGGACCTCGCGCTCGCCGTCACCGGCGCCGGTGGTCCCGACCCGCAGGACGACCAACCCCCTGGCACGGTCTTCCTCGGCATCGCCGACGACGCCAGCGTGCGCACCGAGCATCTACGGCTGGACCGGCCGGATCCCGCCGAGGTCTGCGCGGACGCCGCGGTGGAGGCGCTGTCCATGCTGCTCGCGCAGCTACGGCGCGATGCCGCAGCGGGAGTGAGCTGAACGACTCTGGCGTCACACGGCGGAGATAAGGTGGCTTGCTGTGCTGCACCTGGTTCATTTCAACCCCATGGCAAGGAATCATTGTCCGAAAACAATGCGTGGTACAAACGCACCTTTTCTGGCTCTGTGACGAAAAGGTTCATTCTGACCGGTACATCTAGGTCCGATCTGTCCATAACCCGCAAGCCATGCAGCCTAAGAAGATCGATCACTTGTCGCTCAGGCGGTTCTAGATCGTCTGACTCTGGCGTGATTAAAAGCTGTCCGCCCAGTTCCTCGTAACGCGAGAAAACAGCATACGATCCCACAGCCGAGAGTTCGAGCATCCATGCGTCATCTCCCTGGATCAACTCATATTGAAAGCTCACATCTTCGTTTACATCTGTAATCTCCTCAACGTGAAAAAAGTTGGCCAAGTCTTGCACAAGCCGGGAGTACGGCCGCTCGGCCATGACTTCGTTGATCTTGAAGTACGTCGGCTCATCCAAGGAGCCATAGACGTTCTTCAGTTGCTCAAAAAGATTGTTATTCATAGCTTGAACTCCTCTGCTAGGGAGACTCTGGCCCGGTCGGGTGCCCGTGAATCATACCATTGTCATCCATATGGGTCTTCACCTTCGTCTGTTCACCTCCATTAGGGCCAGTTCCGACCCGACGCCCGAAGTCAAACTCTCTGACCTTCCCATCGGGCCTGGTAGGCGTGCCCTTCTCCCATGCTTCGCGGGTTAGTCGATCAGCTTGTTCGGCATCGTCAAAATGGGAAGTTTTCTTGCCTTGTTTGACCCTGTTGTTGTACTGTGGGGTTCCCTTTACATGGCCGGCCTGTTTCTGCTTGCTGATCCCTTTGGGATGCGGGAAGGGGGGCGAACGCGTTCCTTTAGCCAGACGTCGCACGCCACGGGAAATAACCTTTCCAGCAACGCCAACGGCAGCCACGGAGAGCAGGGAAAGGCCGACGTCGGTCCAGGACGCCTCTCCGGCCAACGCGAGCACGATGGTGCAGACCAGGGCCACGGCCGAGGCCAGGGCTGCCAGCCCGAGTAGGACTGGTGCCAGGAAGTTCAGCACCGGGATGAACGAGATGACCATCGCGATGACACTCAGGACGGTAGCCACCAACTCGGCGATCCGGGCGATCGCCCGCAGCAGATCAGCGTGCTCGGACACCCAGTTGGTGAACTTGTCCCACCAGGAGTCCTTTAGCCCATCATCGTCGATGCTTTCCCGGATGGCCCGGGCAGCCCGACCAGAATGCTCGTCACGATGATCGGTCGCGTCCTGCAGCTTGCGCCGCGCCGCGTGCAACGCGTCGATACCCTCGTCGTAGGCGTACTGACGCTGCCGCTCCGCGTTCACCTCGACCGGGGTGGGGGATCCAGCCGGGGGATAGTCCGGCGGCCTGTTGGCCTGCATGGTGGCCTCGGCCTGCTTGGCGTCGGTCAGGGCCGCATCGGCCACCGACTGAGCATGGCGCAACTCCGGGGCGTAGCCCTTCAGCGCCCCGGCTGCGGTGGCGTAGCGACCGTGGGCCTTGCCGAGCTCGCCGGACAGCTCCCCCGCCGACTCGGCGAACGTGCGCCCCGCTTCGGCGTCCCAGCCCTCCGCGGTGGCGAGTCTGCGCAGATTCGCGGTCTGACGAGTGATCTCCTCTGCCATGTCCGCCAGCGACTTTGCCGCCCGCTCGACCTCATCAGGATCACCCGGCACCGGATCCGACCCAGCCAGCGGCGACCAGTCGGTAGGCCGCCGGCTCACGGAGCCTTCTTCCCCGGCACCGCTGCGCCGGGTCCGGTCGTCTCAGTGCCCTGGATCCGCCCAAAGCCCGCACCGGTCAACCGAATCACCCACCGCTAAGTGATCGCCCACGTGCTACCTCCTACCGGGCCGCAAAGGAAGCCCAAGAGTAACTGGTCAGGTCTCTGCGTTCGGTGTGTCGGCTTGATCTTGCCGTCGTGGGGGTTGATGATCTCGCGGTGCCTGGGACGCCGTC
>JALZDU010000312.1 GCA_030862405.1 Actinomycetota bacterium
GCAACTCACCGCCCATCTCCCCAACTGCGCTTTTCCCGACCGACCAGCGGCGTTCTCACCGCAAGTTCCGCATACGACAGTCGCGGAGCAGCGAACACAGCACAATGAGCAACAGCACGCCAGCGGAGATTCGGATACTCATCCCAAGGATGGAAACACCCGGTTGCTGTGCGACGTGTTGTGGATATTGGGGCATCCAAGCTACCAAGGTGGTCCGCTATCAAGGCGGTGGTGCCACAAAGGTCAGGGTCGAAGACTGTGGACGCGACCAGCACGATTTTGATTGATTAACTCTCGGCAAATGGGGTGGATATGGAGCTAGGTAAATGGCAGGTAATTACTTGAAGGTCGTCAGCCCGGCGCCGAGGGCAGTCTGGCACGAGCTATTGGCGTCGGATCCAGCAGCCAATGTTTATCAGACACCCGCCTGGCTTGATGCCATCTGCGAGACCGCAGGATATCAGGATGCTAGCCGCCTGTATGAGACATCCTCCGGTGAGCAGATCGTCTTGCCGATGGTCCGCCGCGCATGGATGCCCCGGGCACTGGCCGTCGAGGAGTCACTGCCCGCTGGTTGGGGCACTGGGGGTCTGGTGGCGACTAGGCCGATTAAAGCAGAAGATATCACGGCCGTGTGGTATGACCTCATAGGGCAGCGCTCTGCGAGTATACGAATACGCCCAGAAAATCTGGCCGTTGAGGGCTGGGATACCGCCCACGCTCCAGCCGGTGTTAGGGTCAACCGGCCCATAAAGCACGTGATTGACCTTGACGTCAGCTTTGAAAGTGTTTGGCGGGAGCGCTTCAAGGGTAAGGTTCGGACCGCCGTCCGAAAAGCGGAACGCACTGGTCTCGTGGTTGAGTGGGGTTCTTCTGAGAAATTCGTGCGCGAATTTTATGATCTTTACCTTAGTTGGATCAGTAGCCGGGCTGGCGAATTCGGCCTGCCGAAATCATTAATGCTGCTGCGAGCAGAGCCTTTCCGAAGATATCACACCGTTGCAGAGAAGCTTGGCGCTGACTGTCGCATATGGATTGCGCGGCTGGATAAGAGGCCTATCGCGGCTATCATCACGCTAATCCACGGTGCTTACGCCAACTATTGGCGCGGGTGCAGCGATAGGAGTCTGTCTGGGCCAGTACGCGCAAATGATGCGCTCCAACGATTCGCAATCGAGTATGCGTGCAATGCGGGATGCCGGTATTATAACATGGGATGGTCGCCCACGGCGTCCCTCGCGGCGTTCAAAAGAAGCTTCGGCGCTCTTCCACAGGAGTTCCCTGTGTACACCCTCGATCGAATTCCATTAACGCGAGCGGACGACCTGAGAAGCAGTCTTGCACGTAGCGCCAAACGATTCCTCCAACACCGTAAGTGGGGGCGTAGCCCACCTGCGTCCAGCAACTCGCTTGACACAGCCGCGGAGGACGCCGTCACAACGTAACCAGGCGACAAACTGCTCGAGGCAGCCAGCTGGTGAGAGTTGGCCTGGAGAGATGCCAGGTCGCCTAGTGAAGCCTCGGGACCGGTGAACTCCCGATCTCACAATGAAAGGGGATTGAATCTGTAGTGTGCCCGTTCCGGAGCCAGCGAGCGGACGTCGAGGGGTTCATCCAGACTACGGCAGGGTCGGCGCCGAGATCTAAACGAGCTCGCGGAAGGCCGCAGCATCTGCATTGCAGTTTCCGGTCAACCAGTCACTTTACATCCCCGCTGCCCTGCCGGCGGAGGAAGCCCCGGTGGAATTGGCCGTGGGGTCGGCGGTATCGTCCTACCCCTCTTCATGATCGGCATCACCGGCGGCAACGCATAAGCTCCACACCAACGGCCACACCGGCCCACCGGCGGTGCAAGCACTCACCGGCTCAGGTCACTGTGCTCACCGATCTGGTCGGGAAAGAATGCGCTGCTTGCCGATGCCGAGCTTCGCAGCTTGGCGTCGTCAATATCAGCTACGCATGTCAGGACATCGGGAGCAAGGTTCTGGCCCTGCTCGCGAACTGGACCGTGACCACGGTGGAACCTGCGTCGAGCACCGTGGTGTTGACCACCGACACAGTCGTGGTCACTGCAACCAAGCAGCACGATCCGGTGGTTGCAGGCCTTCATCAGGGATGCCCGCACCGGCACCGGCGCCCGTGCCGCCGCCTCGATTTGGCAGTCCCCCGGTGGCTCAACTGGTGACTCAACGGTGGATCCGCCTACGCCAACTGTGCGCCGCTCGTGCCACAGGTGTCGCGCCGCTGCACAGGGCAAGCCCCGGTTACCGCTCCGGGCTTGACCGCGACGGTAACGGTGTCGCCTGTGAACGAACACCAGGCCGAATGAACATCAAACCCTCGTTCTCCCGGGAGTGTAAGTAAATGGCAGGTAAACATTCCAACGTGGTGAGCCCGGCGCCGAGGCGGGTCTGGCGCGAGCTGCTGGCATCGGACCCAACAGCCAATATCTATCAGACACCCGCCTGGCTTGATGCCGTCTGCGCAACTGGAGGATATAAGGATACTAGTCGACTATATGAAACAGCTGCCGGTGAGCAGCTCATCTTGCCGATGGTCCGCCGCGCAAGGATGCCCCGGGCACTGGCCGTCGAGGAATCGCTGCCCTCCGCTTGGGGAGCTGGGGGGTTGGTGGCAAGTAGGCCGGTTAGAGCCGAAGACATCACGGCCGTGTGGGATGACCTCTTGGCACAGCGCGCCGCTAGTATCCGCATACGGCCTGAAACTGTGACGGTGGCAGCATGGGATGCCGCTCAGGTGCCACCCAGTGTTAGAGTCAATCGAGAGATAAAGCACGTGATTGACATTGATGTCGGCTTTGAACGTGTTTGGGTAGAGCGTTTCAAGGGTAAGGTTCGGACCGATGTCCGTAAAGCGGAACGCGCTGGTCTCGTTGTCGAGTCAGATGCTTCCGGCCGATTCGTGGCCGAATTTTACGATCTGTACCTTGGTTGGATCAGTCGGCGGGCTGGCGCACACGGCCTACCGAAATCACTAATGCTGCAACGAGCAGAACCGCTCCGAAAGTACCAGGCCGTTGCAGAGAAGCTTGGCAGTGCATGTCGTGTCTGGATCGCCCGGCTGAATAAGGAGCCTGTCGCTGCTATCATCACACTAATTCACGGTATTTACGCCAACTACTGGCGCGGATACAGCAATAAAGAGCTGTCTGGACGAGTATCTGCGAACCATCTACTTCACCGAATCGCGATCGAGTATGCGTGCAATGCGGGATGTCAGTATTACAACATGGGATGGTCGGGCACGACCTCCCTCGCTGCGTTCAAACGCAGCTTCGGGGCCGTTCCACGGCAGTTCCCCGTATATACTTTCGATCGGATTCCGTTGACGCAAATCGAAAGTTTGAGAACCGATCTTAGGCGTAGCGTCAAGCGGCTCCTCGAACACGCGAGCCGGGGATAGCTAAGCCTGTACCCACGTACATCCAGCAGTCCAGGCGCCACAGCGTGAAAAGTGCAAGCCCCGTGACTCGCGAAGCCACACGGCTTCGGTTACCTGCGGTTCGCGATCGTCCACGACACCCTACCGTGCGCACGCTCGACTGGGACACTCCGATGCTGGCGCCAGGTGGGTTGAGCCGGTAGTCCGTTGCCGCGGTTTCACCTCGATCACCGAGTTGGATTGGTGCGAGTCGGTGGGTTCCGGCGCGCTGAGAAACAACCATCCATGCGAAGCCGTCGCATACTGCCAGGGGGTCGCCCCCTACCTGTCACGGGCAGTGAGTTGCACACTTTCGGCGTCAGCGACCCTTGCGTACTTAATGGCCGAGGATCGCGGTGACGATCATAACCGGCAGCTCGGCGCTCAGCACGGTACGCGCGTCAGATCGGCGTTGACGGTAAGCGGCGCCATACACCGCCGAGGCGAGCAGTGGCGGAAGCGCGCCCGACCATGCCGTGGTCGCAGCGATGGACACAACATTCCTCTACAGGATGCCGTGCAGCACGGGTTGCCGGAAGTTTGCCTGACCTTCATGAAGTGGGGGCGCCTTAGTAGCCATACGTTGATTATATACTCATCTGGGGGTCACCTGAACAGGTTAAGGATCGTGCCGGTGGTGACAAAAGGCAGGCGAAGAACGCTTTGTCAGCTGCAACATAGTGCACTCAAGGGTGATGGCGTCCCTGGTCCAGCCCGTCGTGGACGTCCACCGACGTCCATAGCGAGGACCGTGTCGAGCAGGACTGCCACCGCCGTGCAGAAGCGGCAAGGGCGTCGGTTGCGCCTGGTGGCTGACGTCGACCGACCCTGCACCTGATCACGCGCGACATCGGATCACCGACTTCTCCGCGAGAGGCTGACTTGAAGATTTTGATCGCCAGTTCCATCGATCCCGACGCCATCACAGCACTCGAACAGGAACATGACGTCATCCGAGCGTTCAACGCCGACACCGAGCACCTGCGCACCGCTGCCGCGGACCGGGAGGTGATCGTGTTCCGCAGCGGGGTGCAGCTCTCGGAGCACGTCTTGGACGGCGCAGCAAACCTCCAGCTGTTGGTGCGCGCCGGGTCCGGCTTGGACAACGTGGACCTCACGGCCGCCACCCAACGCAGCGTCGAGGTCGTCCGCGTGCCCGGCTCGTCCGTCCAGCCAGTGGCCGAGTTCACCTTCGCCCTGCTGCTCAGCCTGGTGCGCAAAGTGGCAATGGCCGACCGGCAACTGCGCCGGGGCCACTGGCCGAAAGCCCAGCTCGGCGGGCCATTGCTGATCGGGAAGACGCTGGGCATCGTCGGCGCCGGCCGGATCGGCAGCCGGGTCGGCGAGATGGGTGCGGCCTGGGGAATGCGGGCCATCGGCTGTGTGGCCGACTCGACCCCGGCGGCACAGGCCTGGCTCGCCGCGCAGGGCATCATGTTGGCCTCCTTCGACACGGTGGTGGCCGAAGCCGACTTCCTGTGCCTGCACGTGCCGCTCGACGAGGTCACTCGGCACATGATCGACGCTCGGGTGCTCTCGCACATGAAGCGCGGTTCTTACCTCATCAACGTGGCCCGCGGCGGGGTGGTCGATGAGGCTGCGCTGTACCCGGAGCTGACAGAGGGGGACAAGCTGGTTGGCGCCGCGCTGGACGTCCACGAGCGGGAGGGCGAGGGCATGCAGTCGCCGTTCGCCGACCTGCCCAACGTTGTGCTCACCCCGCACATCGGCGCGATGGCGCTGGAGTCGCAGCAGCTAATCGGCGAGCGGGTGGTCGAGCTGGTGTCGGCGTACCAAAAGGGACGCCTTCGCGAGGAGCTGAGCCCCGAAGAGATCGGGAACCAGAATATGACGATCGAAGATGACGATTGATGCGGACCAATCGGGCGGAGAAGAAGCGAGCAGCGCTGCGACAGGGTTTGGCGGCGGCGGCTCCGCTGGTGACCGTGGGAGCACACGACGCGATGAGCGCGCAGCTCATCGAGGCTTACGGCTTCGATGCAGTATGGGTCAGCGGGTTCGGCGTAGCCACGATGACGCATGCCCTCCCGGACCTCAACCTCACGACTATGAGCGAGACGTTAGCCGCGGCGGTCCGCATTGACGCAGCCACCGGGCTTCCGGTGGTGGCCGACTGCGACAACGGCTTCGGCGGGCTGGGCAACGTCGTGCGCACCGTGGTGGAGTTCGAGCGTGCCGGCATCGGCGGCATCTGCGTCGAGGACAATCTCTTCCCCAAGCGCAATAGCCTCTACCAGGGTCAGTCAAAGCGTGACCTGATCGCCCCTGACGAGCAGGCGCGCCGGATCCGGGCGGGTAAGGCCGCCCAGGAGACCGACTCCTTCGTCTTGATCGCCCGGGTCGAGGCCCTCATCGCGGGTCACGGCGTGGAGGCTGCGTGCGAGCGGGCAGACGCGTACGTCGACGCAGGGGCTGACGCCATCCTGATCCATTCGAAGGACAAGACCCTCCAGGAAATCGAGGGGTTCCTCGGTTCTTGGGCGGGCCGGGGCAAGACCCCGCTAGTCGCCGTGCCCACGCTGTTCCCCGACTACACCGATCGGGAGCTGTTCGACAAGGGCTTCCAGATGGTGATCCTGGCCAACCACCCGATGCGGGCGGCGGTGCAGGCCATGGAGCAAATCCTCGAGACCCTGCGTACCAACCGTAAGGCCGCCGCCGTCGACCCGCACATCGCATCGATCGACCACATCTTCGAGCTCGTCCGAACGAAGGAGGCCATTGCGCTGGAAGAATTGGCTGGTTGAGCCCACGACCTCAGACGAGCACAGCGCGGACACGGACGTTGTTCCGTTCTCCGACCGAATAGCGGCGTTCTCCACCGCAAGTTTCCGCATAGGATGGTCGCGGATCAGCGGGCACAACACAATGAACAAGAGCAAGCCTGTGGAGATCAATACTCATGTCCGACAAGGCCTGGCCAGTTACGTTGGGCTTAGGTGTTCACAACGCCATGCACTCAACATCTACAGGCACTACTCCATTCTACCCAACTTATCTCGCAACTGTAACACAGACGAGTGTGGGACGATATTCGATACAGTGACACTAATGGTGGCACAGGTAGTAGCTACAGAGCGTAGCCCGCCGCACTAGCAACCTTTGGTGCGTCAGCGCGGGCTATTTAAGTGAGATGGGCTCCATACGCCGCACAACATTAGGCAAACGTCTCGTCACCGCGACCCCGACGAGACATCAGTCTCCGCGCGAGGCCGCATCAGGGATCGGTTGCAGACGATGAGTAGACCTGGCAGGTGGGTTGGTAGAATTGGGTTCCACCGAAATAACACACGTCTCAACCGTCGCCACTTAGCATCTGGCGCATTCTCGCTCTCGACAGTTATGGCTGTGTCCGCCTGCGCTGTCGACACGGCAGCCGACCGGACAGATATGCTGTTTCAGCAGGCCCCCAGCGTGGAATCCGCCATGCAGTGTGGCGTAAACGCAGTTGCTGAACCGCTCGCCCGGATACCTGATGCCCTTAAGAGGGCGAGCCAAGTGTACCAGGTAATCGACTCCACCAAAGATGCTGTGGGGGCTTTTCAATCCGTATATGGAAAAAGTCTTCACACCTTCACCTACGAAGAGCAAGCTGAAGCACTGCTTATCCTGTCCGGTATAGATTCTTGCGGACAGGTTAGCGCAATCGAACCAGTAACTCTCGCTCTATTACTATCGGGGCGACCAAACAGCGGTACGGATACAGTACAAACTGCTCTGGCAATTAGCCAAGCGACTCCAACAAAGCAGGCAGCTGACTCCACTGAACCACGAGCACCCGAAACCACCGAACCACCACCACCAGAAACCACA
>JALZDU010000364.1 GCA_030862405.1 Actinomycetota bacterium
ACCCGGAGGTGCTGCGGCTGATGACCGTGCCCGGCATCGACGCGACCGTGGCGGGCTCGATCGTGGCCCCAGTCGCAAGACTTCACCCGATTCCGCACCCCGGAGAAACTAGCCCTGAGTATTCGCCGCGATCTTGAGTTTGGGCGCGTGTTGATAGAGAAAAGTGCTCCTGGCCGGGGAGAATGAGGTTGTCGAAGCCTTTCACCCAATATCGCCGAGGAGCACTTTTCAGGTGTGGGATGTTACCTCATGGTCGAAGGATCTTGCGGTTGAAATCGGTGGTCGCGACGTGATCAATCACGCCGGAGCGGCAGCGCTGCGGCTGCTTGCTGACCGCACCGGCCTGACCGGCGGATTGTCGCGGGCGTTGACCCGCCGCGGGTTTGTGCCAATCCACGATCGGGGTCGGGTGCTGGCCGATACCGCGGTGTTGATCGCCGACGGCGGCCGTGTGATGTCGGACCTGGCTACCCTGCGGGATCAGGCCGAGCTGTACGGGCCGGTCGCGTCGGATCCGACGCTGTGGCGCACCCTGGATGAGATCGGCGAACCGCAGCGCCGCAGGATCTCCCAGCAGCGGGCCAAGACCCGCGCCCATGTGTGGCCGCTGATCGAGCAACGTCACGGCCAGATTCCGTCGTCTCGCGTCGCTGACCGCGATTTGGGTAAGACGATCGTGATCCGGATGGACGCCTCGCTGGTGATCGCCCACTCCGACAAGCAGTGGGCGGCAGGCACCTATAAGGGCAGCTGGGGCCACCATCCGTTGATGGCCTGGTGTGACAACACCGGCGAATCGTTGGCGCTGCTGCTGCGCAAGGGCAGCGCCGGCTCCAACACCGTCAACGATCACATCGACGTGCTGGAGCAGGCCATCACCCAGATCCCGACCCGGTATCGCCGCAACCTCCTGATCACCTGCGACGGTGCCGGCGCCTCCCACGGCCTGGTCAACCACATCACCAACCTCAACGCCTCGCCCTGGCGCAGCGTGCAGTACTCCATCGGATGGGATCTGGGCCCCCGGGAACGCGCCGCTATCGACCGCGCACCCCAGCACACGTGGGACCACGTGCTCGACACCGAGGGTGCGCCTCGCGGCCTCGACGAGGCCGGGGTATTGGAGCTCACCGCTCTGCTCCGCCAAGGACCCCACGGCGACCAGCTGGCGAACTGGCCAAAAGACCTGCGCATCATCTGCCGCCGCGAAAAACCCCACCCCGGCGCGCAACTGTCCCTGTTCGAAACCATCGACGGGTGGCGCTACCAACTCCTGGCCACCAACACACCCGGCAAGACCGCTCAGTTCCTTGAGGCCCGTCATCGACCGCACGCCCGCGTAGAGGACTGCATTCGCACCGGCAAGCAAACCGGCCTGGGACACCTACCGTCGACCTCGATCGAGATTAACCAGGCCTGGTGCATAGCCGCGACCATCGCCTGCGACCTGCTGTGTTGGCTACGCCTTCTTTGCCTGCACGGACTACTGGCCACCGCCGAACCCAAGACGCTGCGCTACCGGCTATTGCACACCGCCGTCCGCGTCGTGCGCGGTCAACGCAAACGCAAAATCCGCATTCCCGAAACCTGGCCCTGGGCAAACCAACTCGCCACCTGCTTCCACACCACCTTTGCCCTACCCCCACCAACCTGATGTTGACCAGCACATACTCCGTCCCCGACCCGAAAGACCAACACCGAAGCGTGGAACCCGGCGCTCAACCGACGCGACAGTCGGGCCAACAGCCTGAACCGCACCTTGACAACAACATCAACGAGCATCACGAAGATCAACACCCGAGAGCCGAGAGCCACACCCGTCAACCCCGCGAATGATCAAGGCTAGCCGCGCCCGCCGCCTGCCCTCGTAGATCCAGTCTAGTTTTCTGCGCCATTTTTCCCTCAGCACCCCGTGTACCTCCCTTTTGTGTCGGTACTCATTCGTTATCGCCCTTCGGAGCGTGCACGCGCTGCCGCCCCTCCAACTCGATGCTGCGAACCGACGTGTTGGTACAGCAGCCACGACTCATGACTGCAG
>JALZDU010000422.1 GCA_030862405.1 Actinomycetota bacterium
GCCATCACGAGGGCGCCCCGGGCCAGCAGGAGATCGACCTGCGCTACGCCGACGCGCTGACCATGGCCGACAACATCATGACCTTCCGGTATGTGGTGAAGGAGGTCGCGATCACCCAGGGGGTGCGGGCCTCCTTTATGCCGAAGCCGTACACTTCCCGCCCGGGGTCGGCCATGCACACTCACATGAGCCTGTTCGAGGGTGACCGCAACGCTTTCCATGACGATGACGACCCCTACGAACTGTCCAACACAGGGAGGGCCTTCGTCGCTGGGGTGCTGCACCACGCTCGGGAGATCACCGCGGTGACCAACCAGTGGGTGAACTCCTACAAGCGGCTGATCACCGGTGGCGAGGCCCCGACTGCGGTGTGCTGGGGTCACGCGAACCGCTCGGCCCTGGTGCGGGTGCCGATGTACTCGCCGGGCAAGGCATCCAGCCGGCGGGTGGAGATCCGCAGCCCGGACTCGGCGTGCAATCCCTACCTTGCCTACGCGGTCATCCTCGCCGCGGGATTGCGTGGGGTGCGGGAGGGCTACGAGCTGCCGCCGGCCGCCGAGGACGACGTGTGGGCGCTGTCCGAGCGGGAACGTCGAGCGGCGGGTTACGCGCCGCTGCCGCAGAATCTGTCGGAGGCGCTGGTGGAGATGGAGAACTCCGAGCTGGTCGCCGAAGCCCTCGGCGAGCACGTGTTCGACTTCTTCCTGCGCAACAAGCGCGCCGAGTGGGACAACTACCGCCGCCACGTGACCGCCTACGAGCTCCGCACCTACCTACCGGTCCTCTAGCTCAACCCCGCTCCCGGCGTGTCGTGCTCTCCTGCACGGTGTGTCATGGCCTGGTGCACGCCCACGAGGCAGCCTGTGCCCAAGTATTCGATCGACGCGCCAGGCTGCCGGATCACCATGGCAACGTGGACGCCGGTTGCATCACGACATCACGAAATCCGTCGGGCTGATCCTGCCCCTGCTGGAAAGTGATCCGATCCGTCACACCATCGCGCTCACGGTGAGCCATGTGTTGATG
Organism: Actinomycetota bacterium; assembly: GCA_030862405.1. Lineage (GTDB taxonomy): Bacteria > Actinomycetota > Actinomycetes > Mycobacteriales > Pseudonocardiaceae. The sequence continues at coordinate 1,027 of JALZDU010000422.1, forward strand.
CGGGTGCCAGGCAGCACCGGTGATCCTCCCGTGCTGCTGACCGTCCACCGCGGTGAGCGCCTAACCGGGGCAGCGATCTGCACCCCACCCCGCGGTCTGATCGTCAGCGCGCTGCGCCGAAAAGTACCGGTGTGGCGGTCGGGGGGCTCACACTCGAGCACCCGGGCCTGCCCGGCGCAGTCGGGCCCCGCGACGTTGCGGAAGTGTTCGCCCGGACATGGTCGGCGTCGACCGGCGCGTCGGTGCACGAGCAGATGGCACAGCGGCTGTACGCCCTGCACCGGCTCACACCACCGGTCGGTGTGCCCGGCACGGTGCGGCAGGCCCGCGTCGACGACTTCGAACTGCTGGCGCAGTGGCGGCAGGACTTCGCCGACGAGGCGACCGGGTGGTCTTCGCGGCCCTGGCAGCGCAGCCCAGCAGACCCGCCAGGCACGCGCAGCGGGCACCGTGGCGCTGCTGTGGGAGGTCGCCGGGCCCCGTGGCGTGGGCATCCGTGACTGCACCGTTGGCCGGAATGTCGCGGATCGCACCGGTGTTCACGCTGCCGGAGCATCGCGGGCACGGATATGGCAGCGCGGTGACAGCGGCCGCCGCAGGCTGGGCCCGGCGGGCCGGTGCGAGGGACGTGGTGCTGTTCACTGACCTGGCGAATCACCAATGTGATTTACCCGCGGATCGGGTTCCGCCCGGTACACGAGGCGGTCGACTTCGCGTTCACCCAAGCCCCCACGTCCGTCCCGCAGTCTGGAGACAGAACGCGGCAATCCGGGGCTCGATTACCGCAGTCTGCCTCCAGAACGCTGAGGTGAGCAACACGGATAGCCTTGGGGGGTGGGTACTCGATTGCTTGTGTTGCAGCCCTCCGACGTCGACCCTCCGGAGCGGCTGGGTGACTGGCTCGTCGGAGCAGGGGCGCAGCTCATCGTGCGGCGACCCGCGACCGACGGGATACCCGAGAGCCTCGATGGCGTCGACGGAGTGGTCTGCATGGGTGGCCAGATGAGCGCCCTTGACGACGCCGACTACCCGTGGCTGGCCGGGCTGCGGTGGTTGCTCGCCGACGCGGTCGCCCGCCGGCTGCCGCTCCTCGGGGTCTGTCTCGGTGGGCAGTTGCTGGCGGTGGCTACCGGTGGCGCGGTCCGGCGTGGAGTCGACGGTCCGGAGGCGGGCACCCGGCTCGTCGCCAAGCGGGACGCGGCCGTGCACGACCCGCTGTTCGCGCAGCTACCGTTGACCCCCGACGTCATCCAGTTCCACCACGACGAGATCCACCGGCTGCCGCCGGGTGCAACCCTGCTCGCCTCGTCCCCGCAGTACCGCAACCAGGCTTTCCGGATAGGCGCGGCCGGCTACGGCTTGCAGTTTCACATTGAGACTTCGCCCGCCACGGTGCTGTCCTGGGCACGGCGCGACACTGCGTGCACTGCCGCGGTTCCAGGCTGGCAGCTCGAAGCCGATCACCTAGAGCAGGTACACGCCGACATGGTGGAGGTCTGGCAGCCATTGGCAGCCCGGTTCGTGGCGTTGGCCGCTGGAGAGCTGATGCCGGCGGTCGGACCCGGAGACCGCCCGGCTCTTCCGCTGCTGGGCCACTAGCACGCCGATCTCTCATGGCAGCTGAGTTCATGGCAACTGACGGCAGACGTACCGCGCTGGCGCTGGCGCGGCTGGGTTTCATCAATGACAGCTCCGCGGAAACCCTCACCAGGCTGGGCTGGTGGCGCGACGGCCAACCCAGCGAGGACGCGGATAACGCGCTGTGGGCGCTGGCGCGCACACCCGACCCAAATCTGGCGCTGCGCACCTTGCTGCGGCTGGCCAATGCGACCGGTGACGGATGGGCGGAGTTGGACGCCGCGCTGCGCCAGCAACCGGGCGTACGTGGGCGGCTGCTGAGCGTGCTGGGCTCGTCGACTGCGCTTGGGGACCATCTGGTCGCAAAGCCCGAACGCTGGCACCGGCTGGCCACGTCGGACGCGGCCGCGCCCGACTGGGCCGATCGGGCAGCCGAGCAGCTGCTTGCCGCAGTCGGCGCTGACGCCACCGGCCCACGGCCAGGCACCGTGGAGGGCACCCGGGCGTCCCTGACCGGTGTCAACGCGCAGCGGGCGTTGGGGGCCGCATACCGCGATCTGATTGCCGAGCTGGCCGCTGCTGATCTTGCCAACGTAGTGGAGCCCGAATTACCCGTGCTGTCGTTCGAACAGGTCGGCGCGGCACTCGCCGAGCTCGCCGTCGGGGTACTGCACGCCGCGCTGGCGGTCGCGGTGACCGAGGTGGCTGGCCCGGACGGGCAGCCACCCCGGCTCGCGGTGATCGGGATGGGCAAGTGCGGTGGCGCCGAGCTCAACTACGTCTCCGACGTCGACGTGATCTTCGTGGGTGGCCCTGAAAATGAGTTGAGCGCTGCCACCAAACTGGCTTCCGCGACGATGCGGCTGGCATCGACGTGCTTTGAGGTGGACGCGGCGCTGCGCCCGGAGGGCAAGGCCGGCGCTTTGGTGCGCACCCTGGAAGGGCACCTGTCCTACTACCGCCGATGGGCCAAGACGTGGGAGTTCCAGGCGCTGCTCAAGGCCCGCGCGGTGGCGGGGGACACCGAACTCGGCGAACGCTACGTGGCGGCCGTCGCGCCGTTGGTGTGGACAGCGGCGGACCGGGAGCATTTCGTGCCCGAGGTTCAAGCCATGCGTCGCCGCGTCGCCGCGCATGTTCCGGCTGAACACGTGGATCGGGAGCTCAAGCTGGGCTCCGGCGGGCTGCGGGATGTGGAATTCGCGGTGCAGCTACTGCAGCTGGTGCACGGGCGTACTGACGAGTCGCTGCGGGTCGGGTCCACGGTGAAGGCTTTGGCGGCGCTGGGCGCGGGCGGGTACGTCGGCCGCGATGACGCCGCGAACCTGGCGGCCTCCTACCGGTTCCTGCGTCTGCTGGAGCACCGGCTGCAGCTACAGAAACTGCGCCGTACCCATCTACTTCCGGCCGACGACGACACCGCAGCGTTGCGTTGGCTGGCCCGCGCGGCGGGGATGCGCCCGGACGGGCGCCATGATGCTGTCGGGATGCTGCGCGCGGAGTACTCCCGGCAGTCACACCGCGCTCGGCGGCTGCACCAGAAGCTGTTCTACCGGCCACTGCTGGAGGCCGTGGCCAGGGTCCCCACTGAGGTCTACCGGCTGTCGGAGTCCTCGGCGAAGGCGCGGTTGGCCGCGCTGGGCTACGCCTCACCGCAGGGCGCGCTGGGGCACCTGCGGGCGCTTACCGACGGGGTTTCCCGGCGCGCGGCTATCCAGTCCGCGTTGCTGCCGGTGCTGCTGGAGTTCCTCGCCGACACCCCGGATCCCGACGGTGGGCTGGCCGCCTACCGCCGGGTGTCCGAGGCGCTTGATGAAACGCCGTGGTTCCTGCGGCTGCTACGCGACGAGGGTGCCGTGGCGCAGCGGTTGATGACACTGCTGGGCACTTCGCGGATGGTCGCCGACCTGCTGGTCCGGGCTCCCGAGGCGTTGCGACTGCTCGCTGATCCGAACGAGATGGCCGAGCGTGATCCGGCGGAGGTGGCGACGTCACTGCGCTCCACTGCGGACCGGTACCGGGACCCGGAGGCGGCGGTGACGGCCGCCCGCGCGCTGCGCCGCCATGAGTTGTTCCGGATCGCCTGCGCTGACCTGCTCGGACTGCTTCACGTCGACGCGGTGTGCGCGGCGCTGTCGTCGGTGTGGACAGCTACGTTGGCCGCGGCGCTGGACGCGGCACTGCGCGCCGAGACGGAGCGCCGGCAGGCTCAGCCGGCCCGGATCGCGGTGATCGGGATGGGTCGGCTCGGTGGTGCCGAGCTGGGTTACAGCTCTGATGCCGACGTGCTGTTCGTCTGCGAGCCGTCGCCGGACGGGGTGTCCGGCCAAGATGCCGAGACCGACGCGGTGCGGTTCGCCTCCTCGGTCGCCGAGTCGGTGCGCAAGCTGCTCGGCTCACCCAGCCAAGATCCGCCCCTGGTAGTCGACAGCGGCCTGCGTCCGGAGGGACGCTCCGGTCCGTTGGTGCGAACGTTGGCCTCCTACCGCAGCTACTACGCCCAGTGGGCGCAGATCTGGGAGGCGCAGGCGTTGCTGCGTGCCACACCGGTGGCTGGCGACGTAGAGCTGGGGGAGCGGTTCATCGCGGAGATCGACCCGGTGCGCTACCCCGCGGGTGGGCTGACCGCGCGCCAGGCCACCGAGATCCGCCGGATGAAGGCCAGGGTCGACTCGGAGCGACTGCCCCGCGGCGCCGACCCGGCCACTCACACCAAGCTCGGCCGCGGGGGATTGGCCGACGTGGAGTGGACCATCCAGCTATTGCAGTTGCAGCACGCTCACGAGGTCGCGGCGCTGCGCACCCAGTCGACCAGTGCGGCACTGCGGGCCGCTGCCGATGCGGGCCTGCTCACGACCTCCGATGCCGAGGCGCTGCTGGCTGCCTGGCAGCTCGCGACCCGAACCCGCAACGCACTTACCCTGGTCAGAGGCAAGCTGACTGACCAGCTACCCAGCTCCGGAAGGGAGTTGCTCGCGGTGGCGCGAGTGCTTGCGCGCTCCTCCAAAGCTGACCCCGGCGAGGTCGTCGACGAGTACCGCCGCACCACCCGGCGAGCAAGGGCCGTCGTGGAGCGCTCCTTCGGCACCTGACCCGGCGGAGTTTCATTCGCTGTAGTCGTAGCTGGCTGACCGAGTAAGGCGCCGCTGGGCGAACCATGCTCGCGCGCCAGGAAGGAACATCGGTATCACCGCGATAACCATCAAGACGGTGGCGGCCAGCAGCCCGACCTTGGTCATCGCCGGCGCAGTGCCGAACACGGTAATGCTGTAGAGCACACCGAGCAGGGCAGGCAGGATGAGCGTGAAGCGGGCCCAGCCGCGGCCTGAGTGCATCGCCATCGCCATCGCCATCTGGACGAGGATGACCAGGACGCCGGCACCGATCAAGATCGCTACTGCGGCGGTGGCCACCTCCGCGTTGGTCGCGCGTGCCTCGTCGGGGAACTGTCGCTCGACGATCGAGAACATGGCGTCTTGTAGGTCGCCGAAGTAGCGCAGGGTCGCAGCTGCGGTGATCACTCCTACCAAGCAGGCCACCAGCCACAGCCAGTAGGAGAGGTCGATGATCCGCGGCCGGGGTAGCGCGGCGAGCTCCGAGGGCATAGCCCGTGTTGCCCGGCTCGGACGTGCCGGCGGTGCCGACGGGGGGGAGTCGCCGCGTTCTGCCTGCATCAGGCAGAAACCTACCCTGGCCCCTGGTACGTCACTGCCGGGGGGAGATCCCCTAACCGGCCGTGGGGGACACCCCTCCGCCCCGGTATGCCCGTCGCAGACAACCCGGCTGCAACCCCGATGGCGGGGGGCCGTCGCGGCTCTAACTTTGTCGTCAGCCGGACAGAACATCCGGTGAGCCGCACCGGACGAAGATTCCACCCACGATCAAGGAGAAACATCATGTCTGACTTCAACAACACCACGACCTACCTGCCAGGGCAGGCCGTATTCGCCGACACCTCAGGTGGCGACGCTGGCGACGCGTTCGCCGTGGGCGGTTCTGGCGGTAACGCCGGCGGCGGCGCGGGCGGCGACGCCACCCAGGCCGGCCTGCTCAACCTGAATCTCCTCAGCGATGTCGAGGGCGGCGACGGTGGCGACGGTGGCGATGGTGGCGATGGTGGCAACGCCGCCGCCATCAGCGAAGGCGGCAACGGTGGCGACGTCAACACCGAGCAGAACAACACCCTGTTTCAGGACTACGAGTTCGAGCACTCGTTCAACGAGGACAACAGCACCACCACGACCGTCATCAACGACTCGTTCAAGGAGGACAACGACGTCTTCTACGTCAACCGTTCGTTCAACGAGGACAACGACGGTGTCGACAACGCCGGTGGCTACATCAGGGACAGCATCGTGGCCGGCGACGACGTGGAGGACTCGGGCAACTCCGATGACGACGTCAGGATCGACGACTCGTTCAACACCGACTACCGCGAATACAAGATCGACAACTCCGACGACGACGTCTACAACACCGAGATCGAGGACTCGTTCAACCGGGAGGACAATGACGTCCTCGACCTCGATGTCCTGAACGGGCTCGACATCGGATGAGCGACCTGGTCTAGCAGAATCGACGAGGCCGGCCCGCCGCCTTCCTCCCGGGGTGGCGGGCCCGTTTGGACACGCGCAACATGAAGAAAGAATGGAGGTGAATGACGTGCTGTCCGTTTCCTCGCTTATCGAATTTCTTATGAACTTGCTACGTGACGAGGCCGCTCAGGCGGAGTTCGTGGCCGACCCCGAAGGTATGCTGGCCCGGCATGGCCTGGAAGGCCTGTGTGGTCAGGATGTGCGCGACGTAGCTCCGATGGTGGCCGACCACGCGGCGGTGTATGTCAAGCAAGGCGGCTATCACGCATCGCCGGACCACGACGACGATCCAGTCCGGGCGATCAAGCACATCACGGAGCACTACGAGGTCAAAAACGTCGTGGTGGACGACTCCGACGAGTACAACTTCAGCTACGTGGACGACCGGGACACGATTGTCAACGTCGACGATCGGGA
>JALZDU010000423.1 GCA_030862405.1 Actinomycetota bacterium
CCGCGCAGCGTGGGGAGCTTGTCCGGGTCCAGCGCCGCCACCGTGGCGTACTCGTCGAGCAGCTGCTCAAGGCGCGCGAGGTCACCGTAGCTGTCGGCCCGGGCCATCGGCGGGATCAAGTGATCGATGATGGTGGCGTGCGCTCGGCGCTTGGCTTGGGTGCCCTCACCGGGGTCGTTGACGATGAACGGGTACACCAGCGGCAGGTTCCCGAGCACGGCATCGGGAGCATCGTCCGCGGCCAGTCCCAGGCCCTTGCCGGGCAACCACTCCAGGTTGCCGTGCTTGCCCAGATGCACCACGGCGTGCGCGCCGAAGGAGTACTCCAGCCAGCGGTAAGCGGCCAGGTACTGGTGCGACGGGGGTAGCTCGGGGTCGTGATAGATCGCCACCGGGTTCTCACCGAATCCGCGCGGCGGCTGGATGAACAGCACCACGTTGCCGAACCGCAGCGAGCCGACGTAGAGGGCGCCGTCAGACACATACAGCTCACCTGGAGGCTCACCCCAGGCCGCCACAACGGACTCGCGTAGTGCCGCGGGCAGCTGCGCGAACCACTGGCCGTACTGCACGACTGGCACCCGGATGGCCGCGCTTGCCATCTGTTCCTCGGTGAGCCACTCGACGTCGTGCCCGCCCGCGGCGATCAGCCGGTGGATCAGGGTGTCACCGTCGAGTCCGGCAACGTCCAGGCCGCCGAGGTGATAGCCGGCCGCGGCGAGCGCACGCAGCAGCACCACGGCCGACGCCGGAGTGTCCAGCCCAACAGCGTTGCCGATCCGGGAGTGCTTGGTCGGGTAAGCCGACAGCGCGATTGCGAGGCGCTTGCCTGGCGTGGGCACGTGGTGCAGCCGGGCCAGCGCAACGGCGGTACCAGCAACCCGGGCTGCCCGCTCCGGATCGGCGACGTAGATCGGGATCCCCTCCGGCCCCGGCTCCTTGAAGGAGAACGGCACCGACACCAGCCGGCCGTCGAACTCCGGGATGGCGACCTGCATGGCGGCGTCCATCGGGGACAGTGCCGCGTCGCTGGCCTGCCACGTTGCCCGGGACGTGGTCAGGCACAGGCCTTGGACCACCGGGACGTCCAACGCGGTCAGCGCTCCCGCGTCCCAGGACTCTTGCTCGGCCCCGGCGCTACCGCCCGCTGCGAGCACCGTGGTCACCACCGCGTCACAGCGGCCCAGCAGCGCGCGCAATCCGTGTGCCTGCGTGTCACCCAGCCCGCGCAGCGAGCCACAGAACACCGGCAGGGCGTTCGCCCCGGCCACGCGGACGGCACTGGCCAATACGTCGACGAAACCGGTGTTGGCGGCCAGCGCGTGTGCCCGGTAGAACACGATGCCGACGGTCGGGCGGTCCGGGTTTGGGTCGCGCGCGTCGTGCGTGCCGTACTCCGGGGTGGCAGCCGGCGGCTGGAAGCCCTCTCCGGTGAACAGCACCGTGTCGGACAGGAACCGGGCCAGCTCGGCCAGGTTCGCGGGCCCTCCGGCGACCAGGTAGCGCAGCGCCTCCGCCGCCACCCCCGCCGGGACCGTGGAAGCCGCCATCAGCTCCGCATCCGGGGTTGCCTCGCCGCCCAGGCAGACCGTCGGCAGCCGGGCCCGCAACAACGCCTGGAGCCCGGATTCCCAGGCCCGCCGGCCGCCGAGCAACCGGAGTACTACGACGTCGATCCCGTCGAGCAGCGCCGGTAGTTCGGTCTGCTCGGTGCGAGCCGGGTTGGCGACCCGGTAACCGGCACCGCATGCCCGGGCGGCGAGCAGATCGGTGTCAGCAGTGGACAGCAGCAAGACCTGCACACTGGCGAGCTTACGAGCTAGCGGCCGACGTCGATCACCACACGGGTCGGCGCGTCCAGCGTGAAGGCGTTGACCCAGGTTTGCTTGCGCATACCGACCCCGACCGACAGGTAAGCCTCGTAGTCACCGGTGATCGCGATCGCCGTCCCGTTGTCCAGGTTTGCAGTGCGGAACTTGCGCGGCCCGGGGTAGCTGGAGTTACCGGCGTCGTCGTAGGCCTGTGCCGGCGTCATCCGGACTTCGGCGAACGCATCTGTAGGTTACTGACTGCAGTACCTGGTGGGACGAAGGGCAGGCTAGCTG
>JALZDU010000469.1 GCA_030862405.1 Actinomycetota bacterium
GGCACGCTATCAGGTGGATGAGCTGCACCAGACGGTGCACACATGGGCGTCTCGTCCCGAAACTTGTCCCGAGCTGGCACCCTTGCTGACTGCCATTGCTGATCGCAATCTAGATGCCTACGCCCAAGGTCTCGAGGCCATCGAGGTCGCCAGGGCTGAAAAGGCTGATGAGCTACGACGAGGGCAACTTGAACGAACACTGGGCAACGTCCACCCCGCTCTCCTTGATCTGCTGCGTATCACCGCTCATGAGCCCGAATGGGAGCAACGGCTCGCGGCGCTTCCGGACGCTTGGGCTTGGTCTAAGGTGCGGCAGTTCGTAGAGCGCTGGCGCAATGCTGACGAGGAACACCACCTCAGCGTCCAGTTCGATCAGGTTGAGGACCGCATCAAGCGGGTCGCTGAGCAGTTGGCTGGTATTGAAGCCATACGCGCCTGCCTCGACCGCATGACGGACACCCACGCCCGAGCGCTCCGCAGCTACCGAGAGCACATGGGGCATGTCGGCGCGGGTACCGGCAAAAAGACTCGGGAGTTCCGCAAAGCGGCTCGCGCTGCTATGGAAAAGGCCAAGCACGCGGTCCCCGCCTGGGTTGTCCCGCTGCCAAACCTGCTGGAGAACATCGCACCACAACGCAACTCCTTCGATGTTGTCATCGTTGATGAGGCCAGCCAGGCTGGCCTGGAGCAGTTGTTCCTACTGTGGATGGCGCCGAGGGTGATCGTCGTCGGTGACAACAAGCAATGCACTCCTGGTGCCAACCGAATGGGACAGCTCGAGCCCTTGTTCAAGAGCCTCCACGAACACCTCAGTGACGTCGACTCTGAAATCCGGATGAACTTTACGCCCAAGTCTAACTTGTACGGGTTACTCTCGTCGCGCTCGGGCAAGGATGCCGTCGTGAGGCTGCGAGAACACTTCCGATGCATGCCGGAAATCATCAACTGGTCATCGAGCCAATTCTACGGCGAAGAGGGACGTCCGGGGCTGATACCACTGAGAGAGCGAACTGCCCAGGACCTAGAACCGTTAAGGGTTGTCCCGGTTACTGGTGCCTACACCGAAGGCCGCGACGCCAATCGACGTAATCCAGTTGAAGCCAAGTACATCATTGACCAACTCGTCAAGTGCATCGACGATCCAAAGTACGCCAATAAGACGTTTGGCATCATCGTTTTGCAGGGCACCGGCCAGATCAAGCTCCTCGAGCACAAGATCAATGCGACGATCTCACCTCAGGAGCGGCAAGATCGAGAGATTCGCGTCGGAAACCCGCCCAACTTTCAGGGCGGTGAACGCGACGTCATCTTCTTGTCGATGGTGGTCGCCGAGCCGCCAAACGCTCAGTACGCTACAGGAGCACGGCAGAGCTACAACGTCGCCGCAAGCCGCGCCAAAGATCAGATGTGGCTCTTCACCTCAGTCGGCCTAGACCAGCTGAAGCCAGACGATCTACGGGCATCGCTCCTAGGATACATGACGAAGCCGCCAGCGGTGTTCGACAAGTCACCAGCCTTGCAAGAAGTCAGCGCAACTCAGCCGTGTGATCCGTTCGACTCTCTCTTTGAGCAACAAGTATTTCGGGAGATTAAGCAACGGGGCTACCACGTCGTCCCGCAACACAAGGTCGGCTCCCGATCGCTGGACTTGGTCGTTACCGGAGACGGTGGGCGCTTGGCCGTGGAGTGCGATGGCCACTACTGGCACACGAGCCCGGGCCAGCAGATATCAGACGCTCGTCGCGATCGGGAACTCCGCCGAATGGGATGGGATCTGGTACGTATCCGCGAGAGCGAGTTCGAGTTCGATTCTGAGCGGGAGCTCACACCCTTGTGGCGCCGACTCGAAGAGCGAGGTATCCACCCTCATACGGCCCCCGCAGAGACCGATGGCGAATGGACGCCGATCAGTCTGCCGGGAACCGACGAACTTGAAGACAACCAAGGAGCCAAACTGTGAAAACCGAAAGTGAGCTTCGCGTCGAGCTCGATGATAATGTGCTTGAGCGACTGGCTAGCCTGATCTGCGGAGACGACGGCACGCCTTACTACCGCCGAGGTTTCGAAATCGAGAAATTTTTCGAAGCTGCCGGCTGGCGCCGCATCGGCGAGCTCGAAGGAGCACGGCGAGCCTGGGTGCTCGAGAAACTTAAAGAGCGCAGGCGCGACTCTGAAGCCCTGCATCGTGTCCTGCTCCGGCTGGCCGATCCCCGGGAGTATCTCGATGACGACGAGGTAAGAGTCCAGGTCCTCCAAGAACTCAACGAACTTCTCGCCATTGAAGGCTACCAAGTCATCTACGCAGGCAGCAGGCCCGAGCTCGTCGCTCAGGCACCGACATTGAAACGCCCAGCCATGAAAGCACCAGTGCAACTCACGACGAGCCTGGCGGAGATTGTGAGTGATGCCGCGTTCGGAGCACAACTTCAAGCACGACTCGACGAAGCACACACTTGCTGGAAGTCCGGTGCCCCGACAGCCGCGATCATCATGCTCGGAAGCCTGCTCGAGGGCGTACTCTACGACGTCGCGCTCGACCAGCACAAAGATGGCCGCAAGCCAGATGATCGACTAGAGAACCTGATCAACCTGGCTAAGGAAAAGGGCTGGTTCGCTCAAGATGTCGTTGACTACGCCAACGTCCTACGCAACCATCGCAACCTTGTACACCCAAAGAAGCAGCTGACCCAGGGGTACGCGCCCGAGGATGACACAGTACGGATCGCATGGAACGTCGTTGTTGCTGCACTCAACGATTTGTCTTCACTTCACACATAAGTCCGCAACTTCTTTGGATTAGACTAGTCCCGGGCTTGATCCGGCGGAGCTCAATCCGTTGCGGTCGGCGCTGAACGCGATGGGATCCGAGTCCGACTCCGCTTCGACCTGCGCGATCGCCTACAGCGATGGGAGTTCGGGGCGGCTGGCAGTGGTGATGGTGTCGAGCTGGGCCACCACCGCGGCCCGTCGAGCACGAGGCCTCTCACCGACCCGCGACACCGCTTCGGGGAGAGCGAGCTCTGCAGCAAGCCCGGCTTCTTGACATCACGCCGATTTGTAGCAGCAAAGGCCGGACAGTTTCTCAATGACGCTCTTGGCTTTGTCCTCACGCCATTGATCCGGTCCTGGGCCGAAGAGGTCGACGACACGGTTCTGGCAGCAGAATCCGGCGAAGTCCGCTGAATCGCATCGCTGGAGCCAGGCGACGGCGCCCTGCACGGCTCCGTGTAGGGATGTTCCGAACTCGTCATCCGGCACGTTATACAGTAAGCATTCGAGAAAGATGGAACGCGCCGCAGCGCGGCTTCCACATCGCCCACTCGCTTTCCGCCAGCTGCTGAAGCTCATAAGCGAGGAGCAGCTTCTGGTCGAGGATACCGGCGCCGGGCGGGAGCAGGGAGGGTGCGGTCTGGGATTTGACCGAGCCGGTTGCACGAGCGAAGCGCCGGAGGAAATGAGGCTGCGTCGGGGTAGGTCGGCGCGCCTCACGCGCATTCTGTCTCGCCGTTCCAAGATTAGTTTCTATGACCGGCTGAGCCCAATGCAGCCGATCATGGTCTGGGCGGGGTGTAGCTGTCCGTGCGTGCCCATTCGGGGCTGGAGGCGAGGCTGAGGTCTAGCAGGTTTTGGACGCGCAGGGCGTCGGGGGCGAGGGCGGTGATGAGGATGGCGGGGCCGGCGAGTGGGGTGAGGACGGCTTGTGCGTCGGCGGGGGTGTCCGGGAGTAGGCGGACGGTGGGTGGGTTGTCGCGGAATGTGGGGTCGACGATGAGGAGTTGGCCGAGGGCTCGGTGGTCGCCGAGGATCGCGGGTCCTGACCAGCCGGGTCCGTCGGGTCCGACGGTGAGTTCCTGGTGGAGCAGTGGGTGGTCGTCGTAGTGCAGGGTCAGTTTGCTCACGAGGTGTCCGGGTTGTTCTCCGGTGCGCCCGAGAATCTGTCGTTCCCGGAGCAGGAGTCGCGCTCCTCGGGCGAGTCGGATGCGGATGGTGGTGATGAGGTCGCTGTGGGCGGTGCTGATCAGTGGTTCGGGTAGCCAGTGCAGGACGGTGTTTTCGTCTGCGGTCAGGTGCACGTGGTAGGTGGCTTGGTCGCGTCGGCGACTGGGCAGCGCAACGGTGGCTGTTGCGGTTCCGATCCGCAGGTGGGCTCCGGCCTTCACGGTGACGTCGAGGGTGAGGTGATCCCCGCCGAGGGGGGCGCTCATCGCGCCGATGATGGTGACCTCGGCGTGGTCGGTGGTGTTTCTGCTGCGGTGCAGGGCGAACGGGCCGTCGCCGTGCAGGGTGGGTAGTGCGGTGCCGCCACGGCCGTTAGGTGCGGCCACGATCCGCGCGGCGGCTGTGATCCCGGTTGGGGTTGGCGGATCAACTGGCGTGGGCATCGTGTCGCTCGCCGGGTCGCGGCGTCCACGCAGCCAGTTGAGCCGCTACCCAGTCGGCGACCGGGTCGATGCCGGTGTCGGCGGTCAGGGAGGTGAACACCACCGGAAGGTGCGGGCGTTGGGCTGCGGTGTCTCGCCGCATGCGGTCAAGGTCTGCGCCGACATAGGGGGCCAGGTCGGTCTTGTTGACGATGAGGAGATCGGCGGTGGTGATGCCGGGGCCACCTTTGCGGGGAATGTCATCGCCGCTGGCGACGTCGATGACGAAGATCTGAATGTCGACCAGGCCTTTGGAGAAGGTGGCGGTGAGGTTGTCCCCGCCGGACTCGATCAGGATCAGATCCAGCGTTCCGACGCTGTGCTCAAGGTCCTCGACGGCCTCGAGGTTTGCGGAGATGTCGTCGCGAATGGCGGTGTGTGGGCAGGCGCCCGTCTCCACCGCCGTGATTCTTTCCGGTGGGAGCACTCCCTCGCGCAGGAGCAGTTCGGCGTCTTCGCGGGTGTAGATGTCGTTGGTGACGACAGCCAACGACAGCCCCTGGCGTAGCTTGCGGCAGAGCGCGGCGACGGTGGCCGTCTTGCCGGAGCCAACTGGCCCACCCACCCCGATCCGTAGTGCCCGCGGGTTGCCGTCGGGGCGGACGTGGGGGGCCGGCTCAGTGTGTGTGTCCGGATGGTGGTGCATGAACGACTCCAGGGTGGTGGCTGCGACCGGATCGGGGCGGCAGGGGGACGTGGGCTGAGTACGGCTAGGAGGCGAACAGGCGTACCGACCAGGTGGCGTGGTGCTCGGCGGCGATGTCGAGCAGGGGTGCCGAGGCAGCCGGGAGGGCATCAGTCCCGCCCGCGCGAGCGTGCTCAGCAGCCATGGCGGCGCGTTCGGCGATCTCGTCCACAGCGGGAGCGAGCCGAGCCAGGACGGTCGCTGCCTCGACCGGGTCGAGACTGAGCAGGCGGACCGCCGCGGCCGCCGGGCCGCTGATCGAGTCATAGGCGGCGGCGTGTGCGGCGTCCAACGGGGCGAGCCCGGCGGAGGCGGCGGCGAGGCCCAGTACCACCGCGTGGTGAATGCCACGCGGTCGTGCCACAGCCAGAGCCTCCAGCGCGGGCGAGGGCCAGACCGCACGCGCGGTGCGCATCATCTGGCGGCCGAGTTTGCGAGCGGTGGCACGCAGCGCCGGTGACGGGCTGCGCGCGTCGGCAGCCTCGTCCAGCAACAAGGGGTCCAGTCCCGCAGCCGAAGCAGCGGCCAGACCGGCACCGACCAGCCCTGTGGTGTGCAGGCGCCCGCGGCAGAACTCCCTGAGCGTGACGCTGTCGTGCACGTGGCCGCTCTTGGTTATGGCCTCAAGTCCGCTGGAGTGGGCGTGTCCTCCCGTGGGGAACCGGCTGTCGGTCAGCATCAGCAAGGCTGCCCGGGTCGCGCCACTCACCGCCGTGGCCCTAGAAGAGGAAGTAGCGCTGGGCCATGGGAAGTTCCCGGGCGGGCGGATAGTACGCTTCCCGGTCGATGACCTCACCATTGATGGTCACCGTGAAGGTGTTGGGGTCGATGGTGATGTCTGGTACTTCCTCGTTTTCCCGCATCGTGGCTTTGCTGAGACCGCGGGTGCTACCGGCGGCGACGAAGGGTTTGCTCAAGCCCAATCCATCGACGAGGCCACCAGCGTCGAGCGCGGTCTGGGTGACGAAATTGAACGAGTTCGCCGCCGGGGCCCGGCCGCTGGCCCCGAACATCGGCCGCGGCAACACCGGTTGCGGTGTCGGGATGGACGCATTGGCATCGCCGACCTGAGCATAGGCGATTTGCCCACCCTTGATGACCAGCAGCGGTTTGACGCCGAAGAACGCCCGATCCCACAGGACGAGATCGGCGAGCTTGCCCGCCTCCACTGAACCGATCAATCCGTCCAGGCCATGGGTGATTGCTGGATTGATCGTGTACTTGGCGACATACCTTCGAGCCCGGTGGTTGTCAGCCTGATTGTCACCAGGAAGCCTACCTCGGCGGCTTTTCATCACATGTGCGGTTTGCCAGGTGCGTAGCACGACCTCGCCGACGCGTCCCATGGCCTGCGCGTCCGACGACATCATGGAGATGGCGCCCAGATCGTGCAACACATCTTCTGCGGCGATGGTCTCGGCCCGAATGCGGGATTCTGCGAATGCCCGGTCCTCCCGGACGTCAAGATTGAGATGGTGGGCCACCGCCAACATGTCGAGGTGCTCGGCGAAGGTGTTGACTGTGTACGGGCGGGTCGGATTGGTCGAAGACGGCAGGATTTTCGGACTTGCTACCAGCGTCATGATGTCCGGCGCATGCCCACCACCTGCGCCTTCGACGTGATAGGCGTGGATAACCCGTTTTTCGATTGCGTCGAGGGTGTCCTGGACAAAGCCTGCTTCGTTCAAGGAGTCCGCATGCAGCGCCATCTGGGCGCCGGTCTCCTCACAGACGGTCAGGCACGCTCTGATCGCCGCCGGGGTCGCACCCCAGTCCTCGTGCACCTTAAATCCCAATGCCCCGGCCTTCAGCTGGTCACGGATCGAGTCGAGGTTGACCGTGTTTCCCTTACCGAGCAGACCGACGTTGACTGGGAAAAACTCCAGAGCCTCGAAAGTACGGGCGAGATGCCACGCTCCGGGCGTCACAGTGGTGGCCTTGCTGCCCTCAGCAGGCCCCGTACCACCACCGATGAGAGTGGTGATTCCCGAGGCCAGGGCCTCATCAACCATCTGCGGGCACACAAAATGAACGTGGGTGTCGACAGCGCCCGCCGTGAGAATCTTTCCGTTCCCCGCGATGATCTCAGTCTCCGGCCCTATTCTCAGCGCGTCGTCGACACCGTCCATCGTCTCGGGATTGCCTGCCTTGCCCAGGCAAACAATACGTCCATCACGGATACCCACATCGGCCTTGACAATGCCCCAGTGGTCGAGGATGACAACCCCGGTGATCACGGTGTCAGGTGCACCGTCGGCACGAGTCACCCGCGACTGACCCATCGACTCACGAATCACCTTGCCCCCACCAAACACAACCTCGTCACCAGACAGATCCGGACCACCGGACAAGTCCTGCTCAATCTCGATGAACAAGCCAGTGTCGGCGAGCCGAACACGATCACCCGTCGTGGGGCCGAACAGATCCGCATACTTGTCCCGTGTGCGAACTACCGGCACTGGGACAGGTGGTGGCTCAGTCATGGAACACCTTTCCGTCCGCCTCCGCTCGCGGGCCAAACTCGCTCATAGCGGACCCCCGACTTTCCCACGAAGACCAGCCACGATCCGGTCGCCAGCCAAGGGGATGAGCTGCACCCACTGTGGCGTATTAGGCTCGAAACGGACCGAGGTGCCCGCCGCGATATCCAGCCGCCGCCCGTAGGCAGCGTCACGATCAAAAGAAAGGCCAGGATTGGCCTCCGCGAAATGATAGTGAGATCCAACCTGAATCGCCCGGTCGGCAGTGTTCGTGACCTCGATCACGATCGCCTTCTCAAATCGACTCTGGTTGATCTCAATCGGCGAATCCGCGTACAGTACCTCTCCGGGGACCACGACACTTTGCTCCAGTCACTCGATCGGCGTATGGACGGTGACCAGTTTGGTGCCGTCCGGAAAAGTGGCCTCGACCTGCACATAGCTCAGCATCTCCGGGACCCCCTCCATCACCTGTTCCCGGGAAAGCACCGTGCGCCCCGACTCCATCAGTTCTTCCACGGCGCATCCGTCTCGGGCGCCCTCAAGAATGTGAGAAGTGATCAGCGCGACCGCCTCGGGCTGGTTGAGCTTGAGACCCCGAGACCGCCGCTTCTCCGCCACCTCAGCGGCAACATGAATGAGCAGACGCTCCTGCTCATGAGGGGTTAAACGCACCTGGACCTCACTGTGTCCGAAAGAAATGGCGGCAAGAGCATCTAACAAGCACCCCAATCTTGGAAACGCCGTCAGCTGCATTGCCCACAATGCCGCATACACGAATTGCGTTGAGGTTAGGTATCCTCGCGCACAGCTCCCCGGGTGCGCAAGAAGTATCGTACAGATTCGTCCAGTCGGGTCACCGCCTCAATCGTATGGCAGCGTCGCAACCTCATTGAGTCCGCAATGCTTTGAGAGCCACCCGTTAGTGCACGCACGGAAGGATGAGGTGATCACGTAGAGATACGGAGTCGAGCTGCCATGAACAATGTCCTACTAATCGTTGAGGCCTTGTCGCTCCCCCGGCTACCCGGTAGCTGCGGGAGTTGGTGCGGTATGGGGCCAAGCTGGTCGCGCTGCGCAGCAGGGCTCAAGGCCAGTGTGCACGCAGTGCTGGCCAAGCAGGGCGTCCACATCCCGCTGGTTGACGTGTTCGGGGTAGGAGGCCGGCGCGTCACGTCAGGGG
>JALZDU010000005.1 GCA_030862405.1 Actinomycetota bacterium
CGTTGTGCTTGCGGTTGTAGGAGACCAGGTCGCGCAGCGTGAACCCGTCGTGGGCGGTGACGAAGTTGACCGACGCCCACGGCCGGCGCCCGCTCGCCGCGTAGAGGTCCGAGCTGCCTGCCAACCGCGAGGCGAGCTCGCTGACGCCGGGGACACCGCGCCAGAAGTCGCGCACGACGTCGCGGTAGCGCCCGTTCCACTCGCTGAAGTCGGCGGGGAACCCACCGATCCGGTACCCGTCGGCGGTGGCGTCCCATGGCTCGGCGATGAGCTTGCAGGTGCACAGCAGGGGATCGGAGGCGATCGCCGTGAGGAGCGGCGCGTCCGGGCGAAATCGTCCACCCCCAGGCCGGCCCAGCACACTGGCCAGATCCAGCCGAAACCCGTCAACTCCCAGCTCGCCCGCCCAGTACCGCAGCGCGTCGCTCACCAGCCGGACCACCGTGGGGGAGCCGGCATCCAGGGTGTTGCCGCAGCCGGTGAGGTCACGCTCCAGGTAGTAGGCGCGCGCGTCCAGCCCCCGATAGGCCAGGGTGGGTCCGTCCACGCCGCCCTCGCAGGTGTGGTTGGCCACCACGTCGACGATGACCTCGATGCCGGCGGCGTGCAGCGCGGCCACCATGGTGCGGAACTCTTCCACTTCAGCGCCGGGCACCGCGGCGTACCCGGGATGCACCGCGAGCAGGGCCAGCGGGGAGTAACCCCAGTAGTTGACCGATCCGGCCCGCAGCAGGGCTGGTTCGGCGCAGGACGCGGACACCGGCAGCAGCTCCACAGCGGTGATCCCCAGACCGATGAGGTAGGAGATCACGGTGGGGTGCGCCAGCCCCAGATAGGTGCCGCGGTGCTCAGGCGGCACCTGCGGATGGGTGCGAGTGAAGCCCCGGACGTGCAGCTCGTAGAGCACGGTTTGCTCCCACGGCACATCGGGCCGGGTCCCGGTGTCCGGGCCACCGGGCGTGGTGACCACCGACACCGGGACGCTGCCCAGCGAGTCGACCTCCGAGCGGGGGCCAGCGGGATCGCCCCGGTAACCCAGTGCTGCCTGCAGGTCGGTCACGGTGCCCTCGATCCGCTTCGCGTACGGGTCGACCAGCAGCTTGGTCGGGTTGCACCGCAGGCCGCGTGCGGGGTCCCAGGGCCCATGTACCCGGTAGCCGTAGCGCTGCCCGGGTCCTACGCCGGGCAGCAGCCCGTGCCATACCCCGAAGGTTCGTTCGGCCAGCGGCACCCGTAGCTCCGCGCCGCCTGGCGACAGCAGGCACACCTCGACGGACTCGGCAACCGCGGAGGCCACCGCGAAGCGCACCCCCCCACCCTCGGCATGCGCACCGAGTGGGAACGGCCGGCCGACCTGAGGAGGTGGCAGTCGGGTCACGACACCAATCCTGCCTGCCCGGTACGGCATGCACCCGGCCCCAGCACAATGTGTGGGTGGACGCGCAGAACGGGCACCTCTCGGCCGATCTCACGGATCTCGTGGTGTGGATGGACGGAGTAGGCGTGCGGCGCGGCGCCACGGCTCTGCTCGATCGGGTGGACTGGCGGGTGGAGCTGGACGAGAAGTGGGTGATTCTGGGACCCAATGGCGCCGGCAAGACCACCTTGCTGCGGCTGGCCGCAACTGAACTGCATCCGACCTGTGGGACGGTCCACGTACTGGGGGAACTCCTGGGCCGCACCGACGTGTTCGAGCTCCGTCCGCGGATCGGTTTCTCCTCGGCCTCGCTGGCTAGCCGAGTGCCCGGTGAGGAGGTGGTGTCTGACCTGGTGGTCAGCGCCGGTTACGCGGTGCTCGGCCGGTGGCGGGAAAGTTACGCCGATCTGGACAACGCCCGGGCGACCGGACTGCTGGCCGCGCTCGGCGTCGTCGGGCTGGCCGGACGGCGCTTCGGAACCCTGTCGGAAGGGGAACGCAAGCGGGTCCTGATCGCCCGGGCGCTGATGACCGATCCCGAGCTGCTGCTGCTCGATGAGCCCGCCGCCGGGCTAGACCTCGGTGGCCGGGAGGATCTGCTAGCTCGGCTGGCCACGCTGGCCGCCGATCCGGATGCGCCCGCGACCGTGCTGGTGACTCACCATGTCGAAGAGATCCCGCCTGGCTTCACGCACGCCATGCTGATGCGCGACGGGGCGGTGGTCGCCCAGGGCCTGCTCGATTCGGTGCTTACCGAGGAGAACCTGGTGAAGACATTCGACGTCGACCTCGTGCTGCAACGTTCCGGGGATCGGTTTTTCGCCTACCGCCGGTAGCGTGCGGAGGCATGACGGTAAACACCGAGTTCGTCAGGCTTGAGGTGGATGGCGGCGTCGGCACGATCCGGCTCGACCGGCCCCCGATGAACGCCTTGAGCCGCAGGTGCGCCGACGAAATCCGGTCCGCTGCGCGGGAGGCCGCAGACCGACAAGACGTCCGCGCGGTGATCGTTTACGGCGGGGAGAAGGTGTTCGCTGCCGGTGCCGACGTCAAGGAGATGGCCGCGATGCCAGCCTCGGAGATGGCGGCGCAGGCCCAAGAACTGTCCTCGTCGTTCGCGGCGGTGGCGGCCATCCCGAAACCGACCGTGGCTGCGATCACGGGCTTCGCGTTGGGCGGTGGCTACGAGCTCGCGCTGTGCTGTGACCGGCGAATCGCCGCGGACAACGCCAAGGTTGGCCAGCCCGAAATCCTGCTGGGCATTATTCCTGGCGCCGGCGGCACCCAGCGGTTGCCGCGGCTGATCGGCCCGGCCCGAGCCAAGGAGCTGATCTACACCGGCCGCTTCGTCGGGGCGGACGAGGCGTTGCGGATTGGGATGGTCGACGAGTTGGTCCCTGCCGGGGATGTTTACCGCGTGGCCCGCGGCTGGGCCGAGCAGTTCGTCGCAGGACCGGCGCGGGCGTTGGCAGCGGCCAAGGCGGCAATTGACGATGGGCTCGACGTCGACCTCGACCATGGGTTGCAGCTCGAGGCACAGGTGTTTGCCGCGCTCACCGGGACCGAGGATTGCGCGGCCGGGATGCGCTCGTTCCTTGACCACGGCCCCGGCAAGGCGACGTTCATCGGGCGCTAGGTACGGCTGCCGCAGTCCCCACGGACGTGTCATATTGTAACCCTAAGTCGCATTCCTGGTTACCATGACTGTAGGTAGCCTGGCCATGGGAGGGGACCACCGTGTTGATGGCTGTGATCATCGCGTTGCTTGCCGTCGGGTTCTTTATCGGTGCCGTCGGTATTGCCAAGGGAGTGATATGGCTAGGGATCGTCGGTTTTGGGCTGTTCCTGGTCGCACTCATCTATGGAGCCTTTGAGGCGGCCAGATTCGGCGCCCGGTGATGCTGACCCCTCGCTGAGTCGGGTGCCCGCCTCCCGGCGGGTCGGGCTACCGTGCGCAATGTGTTCGATCTCGATCTGCACTCCATCCTTTACTTGACGGCGCAGCACCCCGAGATACCCGCTGCCTTCGCCGCGGCGTCGCTGTTGCTCAGCGGTGCAGCCTGGTGGCTCGCACCGCGCTGGGGATGGGCACAGGTACCGGCGGCGCTGGCCGGGTGCGGGCTGGCGCTGGCGCTCGCCGTCACCTTGGTGCGGCCCGTCGGGCCGTTCGCACCGAGCGATCTGAACCCGCTGATTATCCTGCACGATTGCGGGATCGGTAGCCTGTCGTTGGCCCGCACCTACGAGAAGCTCAATGTCGTGATGCTGTTGCCGTTTGCGTTTTTCGCGACGCTGGCGACGCGCCGTCCGGCCGTCATCGCCGCAGCCTGCCTGCTGATCAGCGGGTTGGTGGAGTTCGTGCAGGGCGCCACTGGAGGCGGCACCTGCCAGGCCCGTGACTTGATGCACAACACTGTCGGCAGCGTGCTCGGGGTGGGGCTGGCCGCGGTGGTACTACGGCTGTCGGTCCGATCCCGCGAGGGCACCGCTGGCGTCGAGAGCCCGCTCAGGACGTTGAGGTAGCTCAGTCGCACTTACGAGGCGAGGCCCTCTGTCACTGAGACCCTCGTGGACGCACCGAGGCAGCGATGTCACCCAGCTCACCGCGTGGACACGCCTGCGCGGTCGGGTTGGCTACGCGCCAGCTGTCCGAGCCCTATCAGGCCAACGCAGCGTTCGGAGATAGCGCATACCAGTGTCCCGACGCGGTCGAGATGATCAATTCGATCTGGTGAGGCTCGCATACGATCTCTCGCGACAGTGGACTCGCCGTAGCGCCAGCGGCATCACCCCAAGCCTCCGAGTCGCTCCAGAATGATCGCGTTGATCGAGGGCAGATTCGCATCCACCGCTACCCGCACGGCGTGCCCGTCTACGCTGTGGCCGTTTGCGGCCACCACGGCACCGCGAGTGGGTCCGTGGTCACAGACCACCTCCAGCGGCATGGACGTCGTTTGCAACGTGCCCGCAACAGCTGCCTCCAACACGGCCAACGGGTCGTGCAGCGCTACCACGTCCCGTCCGGTGGCCCTGCGGCTGTGCTCCCGACCGTGCTCGAGGATGCTCGCCAGCGTGGCGCAGCGCGGTCCCGCGGCAGCGAGCTCGGCCAGCCAGGCACGGCTGATCGTGGCGCGCCGGGTCAGGTCCAGGGGCACCAGCGTGGTTGGCACGTCCTCCTCGACGAGCACCCGGCGGGCTGCCTCGGGATCGGAGTGCATATTGGACTCGGCCGGCAGGCCGCCGAGGTGACCACCCATGATCACGATGCGGTCGATCCGAGGCTTCACCCGGGGATGAGCGGCGAGCAACAGCGCGATATTCGTCAATGGTCCGATGGCAACCAGCGTGACGGGGGCAGCTGCGACGTGCAGCAGATCGGCGATCAGAGCCACCGCGCCGCGCTGATGGATCGGTCCGAGGGGTTCGGGCAGCAGATTGGCACGCCCCACGAGGCCGTCGGAGCCATGCCATGAACCAGTTCGCTGCGTCCGCGGATACACCAGTGGCCGAGCGGCTCCGGCCGCCACCGGCAGGTCACCGAGCCCCGCGAGCACCTGCAGCCGCAGCGCGTTGGCGGTGGTGACCTCCACCCCGGCATTGCCGAACACCGTGGTCACGGCGAGGAGCTGCAACTCTGGACTGGCAGCGGCCAGCATCAGCGCCACCGCGTCGTCCACCCCCGGGTCAGTGTCGATGATGGTCGGTACACTCAACGGTTGAGTACCTCATCGATCTCAGCGGCGGTGGGCAGGGATGGTTGAGCGCCGGACCGGGTAGCCGCCAGCGCCCCCGCGGCGCAGGCCCGGACGAGCATGTCGGTGTCCCGGAGTCCACTGAGCAGGCCCGCCACGGCGGCACCGACGAACGCATCACCGGCGGCCGTGCCGTCGACCACGCGGACCGGTGGCGGAGCCGCCGTTGCGACTTCGATGCCGTCGCGGAACAGCACTGCGCCACGAGCTCCGTAGGTCACGGCAACGGCTCGGGCAGCGTCCAGACCCGGCAGCGCGGCGTGCTCAGCACTGTTGACCACGACCAGATCGGCGCGCCGGAGCACCTCAGGTGGCACCGGCCGGGCTGGGGCCGCATTGAGCACGAAAAGTCCGGTGGCGTGTCGGGCGGCGGCGGTGACGGCGTGCTCGGGGACCTCCAGCACGGTGAGCACCGCGTCGGCGCCGATCACGTCCTCCTCTTCCACATGCAGTTCCGCGTTCGCGCCCGGTATCACGACGATGGTGGTCTCACCCGCGGTGTCGACGGCGATCAGCGCCAGTCCGGTCGGCATCGTGACCCGCTGCAGCCTGTTCAGCTCGACTCCCTCCTGGCTCAGCACGTGCAAAGCGGTGTCGGCCTCAGGGTCGGCACCCACCGCCGCGATCAACCGGACGGGTAGCCCCAACCTGCGAGCGGCCAGCGCCTGATTGGCCCCTTTGCCCCCGGGGACGCGGGTCAAACCGGTGGCGGTGAGGGTTTCGCCAGGCTTGGGTAACCGCGGCAGAGCTGCCACCAGGTCGAGGTTCACGCTGCCGACCACCGTCACGCCCACAAGCGCCATCCCATCACGCGGGCCCACCTACCCCAGGTGCCGGTGGACGTACTGGTCTGCGACGCCGGCAACATCGGCCGGGGTTCCTGCCATCAGGATGGCGACGTGCGCGCTGATGACCTCGATGGGCCAATCCCACCAGGCCGCCTGCTGGAGCAGCTCAACGTCTGCGTCGGAGTAGCGCCGCCTGATCAACGCAGCGGGGTTGCCGCCGACAACGGTGTAGGGGGCGACATCGCGGGTGACCAGGGAGGCGGTCGCGATGATGGCGCCATTGCCGATCATGACCCCGGGCATCACGGTCACGTCGCGGCCAAACCAGACGTCATGACCAACCACAGTGTTGCCCTTGCTGGTGGCGTGGGCCCGAAAGGTCTCCAGCGTCTCGTCCTGCCAGCGCCCGGGAAAGATCGTGAACGGGAACGTGGACGGACCCCTGCTCAGGTGGTTGGCGGCGGCCATGACGAACCGCACTCCGGCCGCGATAGCGCAGAACTTGCCGATCAGGAGCAGCTCGGGGCCGTAGCCGTAGAGCACCCGCTCGTCTTCGAAGCCTCCGGTGTCCTCGGAGGCGTCGTAGTAGGTGTACTGGCCGACCCTGACCTTTTCGGAGGTGATGGTGGGGCGGAGAAATACGCAAAAACGTTCGTGGGCAGGTAACGGGTAGGGATGGGTTGGATCGGGTACAGTCAACACTCCTCCTGGGCGCACGACAGTCAACGCAGTGTCAGCCGGCTTCTCGCTGATGTTCACGAGACGTCAACACAGCGTGCATGAGGCGCGGACACGCCGGGTTGGGCGTCATGATCGGAAGAATCGGAGTGCCTCCTTGAGGCGCTGCACCGTCTCCGGCGCGAGGACCAGCTCGATGGAGACATGCTGATTGGCGCCGAACACCCGACCATCGATGGCCAGCGTCAGCGTCTCCTGACCGTCGGCGAGGTCGGGACTGAACACATGGGTGCTGCTCATCCGGACGTCGGTGTCGACGATGAGACCGTAGCCGGCCAACTCGTCGCCCATCAGGATGCAGCCCTCTGACATGTCCGAGCCGACCCCCTTCAACCGCCGTCCCGGCACCCACAGCCACGGTTCACCCTGATGAATCCGCCGCATGTGGTCGATGCACACCGGTGCCGACCGCGACTCGTCGCCGTCTGTGGTGATACCGCTGATAGTCACTTCATCATCGGGATCACTCCGGTGCCCGCCGCAGTGAATCACCATGCATGAGGGTGGCGGCATGGTCGACATCCTTCCGGCACAGCGTTGCGGAATCCCATCGTCTCACGACGGGTGGGGACGCCGGTATTTCATTGGCCGGAGTGAACGCTGGTGTTCTGCAGCACCGGATCAACGATTTCCGGCAACGAGTTGGCCAAGTAGCGGATCGCGGTGATGCTGGGGAGGAAGCAGTAGGCGCCACCGCGGGTGGTGACGAATCGAGGGAGTCCTGAAAGAACCATTGGTCCTCCCGGGCTCGGCATCGAAAAGCTTCCGGCCTCGTCACCCCTGGCGCCGATCACAGGGTCCTTGGTGCGTCCGAGCCCCGCCGTGAATATGCCGTCATTGGCCCATTCGGCCATGAGGAACTCGAACTGATCGCGCAGGCTGACCCCGATGAATAAGCCGAGCAGTCCGCGTTCCTTGCCGTCCCGCGGATGTGCAGGATCGTAGGGAGGACCGTAGGTGATGCCGCGCCGAACAATGCGGTGCAGGTGGCCGCCGTTGCCCGCGACGCGTTGACCGCGCGGGTACATCCGTCGAATATGCGACCCGATCGGGCACCGGTGACCTCGCTCGTCGCCCTCGTAGTCGAAATCATTCAACGCCTCGGGCGGGATCGGGGGGTCGGGTGTGTCGGTGTCCGGTGACAGGACGAGTGGCGTGCCATTGGGCCAGCGTCCACACAGCTTCGCCTTGATGAACTCCTTCGACACCCCGTTCGCAGACGCCGCCTCCGCGACGGATTCCGCAAACGCGTCGACGTCCTGCTCGAGCAGCCGGAAAGCACCGAAGCTGCCATTGATACCGAGCTCCGGCGGCGCCGGCACCGGATAACTGAAACCGACATGCTGGCTGGGATATCCGAGCAGAAATTCACCGACCGGTGCCCGTGGTAGATGATCCGGCAGCCCGGACAGCGGGACATCCGCAATGACGGGCTGAGACAGGCCGTCGCGATAACCGAAATGGGTGAGGGGGCCCGGCAGCCACGTGCCATCGTGGCGACCTCGTTCGACGCAGCCGGCCGACCAGGCATGTTCGAGTTGCTCCGTCGCGGTGTCGAGGGCGTCCGACGACTGGGCGAAGACCATGACCAGCAAGTGCAGCCCGGAATCAGCCAACCACGGCAGCCACCGCTGCGGGCTGCTGATACCGACATCACCGACCCTGGTGGCGCGCTCCACCGCGCCTTGTGCGTATTCCACGGGAAAGCTGTCCCGAGAAACTGGTGGCACCCCCAGTGCCGCCAGGCCCGGGAACGTGATCCCGAGGTTGACACAGCATTGTGGCTTAGTCTCCCAAGGCTGCGCGGTGGTGACGGACACGGCAGCATCGCTGGTGATGAGACTGCCGAGGAAGGCGCGCGCAGCCCGCGGCTCGCGCACAGCCAGGCCGATATATCGCGCCGCTGGCATCGTGTAGCCGCGCAGGATGAGACCCTGCACATCTGCCAGGTCGACCACCGGCATCGCAGTATCTCCTCCTTCAGGTCATCAGCGCGATGCGGTGGCCGCACTGAGTATGTCGAGTACTGTCCGATCGGGGTATGCGCTGTAAAACGTTCCCACACAGCGAAAGTCGTGGGCACGGATATATTCCAGGAACTCTTGGCGATAAGTTTGCACCGGCAGCGGCGGCCCGTCTTCGACGTGCTCCAAGAGCATGTTGAAGACGTCGCCGATTTCGTTGATAAACTCGTTGATGTAAACCTCGAAGTCGCCATCGTAGGAGGTGATCACCGCAAGTTGATCGTTGTCCAGAAACGCGAACCTGGCGAAGTGCACGGTAGCGATCTTATTCAGTGCTATCGTGACCGGGTTCTTGTCCGGCGGCAAGGACTGCAGATGCTCAACGGTCTTTCGAAGGGCTGCGTAGTCATCCGGAGACTTCGCCTTCATCACCATCGTCAGAGGATTCTGGACAGGCGGCGGCGGTTCGGTCATGGTATCTCCTTCCGGCTGGCGGCAGCGCCCTCTGCAAAGCATCTCGGTTGTCTGTCGATTTGTCCTGTGCCTGCACAGCATGATCAGGTCAGCGGCGCCACCTCACCGGAGCATGTACACTGTACGTTAACAGTACATTGTCCTCGACGCGTACAGTGTGGAGCGTGTCGGAGACGCCGCCATCGGCCAAACGGGTGTACACCTGTCCGTCGCATGACTCCCGTGCTTAGCGGCGAGCGAGGAAGGACCATCGTTGAACGATCGGCCGAGTACTTCTCGCGTGCGCTCCGGCCGGTCGGCCTGGGTCGATGTCGATCCCGGTAAGGACTACACGCGGCCGTTGCCGCTGTCTCGCCCCCGGATCGTGCGGGCCGCGCTGCGACTTGTCGACGATAAGGGCCTTGCCGCCTTGACCATGCGAGCGCTGGCCACCGAACTAGAAGTCTCACCAATGGCCCTGTACAACCATGTGCGGGACAAGGACGATCTGGTCGACCTCATGGTGGATCTGATGCTCGGCGAGGTGAACTGTTCGGCCACTGAAGGTGACTGGGTGACCCAGCTACGCGCGCTGGTGCTCAGCTACCACCAGGCGTTGGCCGCCCACCACCAGCTTGCCCGTGTCTACAGCGCCCGGGTCAGGATCGGCCCGCACGGCCTGCTGGTGATCGAGCGGACCATCGAACTTCTCCTCCAGGCAGGGCTTTCTCCGGCCGAAGCTGCTGATGCCTTCTTCGCCCTTTACACCTACACCGCCGGCTTTCACCAGATGGGTCACATCGCCCCCCTCCGCGACACCGCATCGCAAAGTGAGATCGGGTACTACGCAGCGCTTCCGCCTGAGCAGATTCCCTCCATCCAGGCTGTGAGTCCGCACCTCAGCGGCGTGCACCGGCCGGGAAGATTCGACTATGGCCTGGACATCATTCTTGCTGGCCTGCAGACCAAGGTCGCCCACTGACCGGCCTCGCGGTGCGCGCTGGGGCTACCGACCGGTAACGTTGCAGAATGAGTGGTGCGGCCCAGAGTCGGCAGGAGGTCAAACGGCACGATGAACATCGTTGTCCTGATCAAGCAGGTGCCGGATACTTGGTCCGAACGCAAGCTGGCCGACTCCGATCACACCCTTGACCGCGGCTCGGCGGATCTCGTCCTGGACGAGATCAACGAGCGCACGGTCGAGGAGGCACTCCAGATCAAGGAAGCGGGCGAGGGCGAGGTCACCGTCGTCACGATGGGCCCAGAACGGGCCTCCGACGCCATCCGCAAGGCGCTGTCGATGGGTGCGGACAAGGCGGTGCACCTGTCTGACGAGGGCTTGCACGGTTCATGCGCGGTGCAGACTGCCAGGGCGTTGGCCAAGGTCATCAGCACCCTCGGCGACGTCGACCTGATCCTGACCGGCAATGAGGCCACCGACGGCACTATCGGTGCTGTCCCGGCGATGATCGCCGATGTGCTCGGCATCCCAGAGCTGACCCACGCTCGCAAGGTGACCGTGCAGGGCCGCACCGTGACCGTCGAGCGGGAGACCAACGACGCGATCACGGTCCTGCAAGCCGAGCTCCCTGCGCTGATCAGCGTGCACGAGAAGATCAACGAGCCGCGCTACCCGTCGTTCAAAGGCATCATGGCCGCGAAGAAGAAGCCGGTCAGTACCTTGTCGCTGACCGACGTGGGCATCGAGCGCAGTGAAGTCGGGCTGGCCAACGCTACGTCCACGGTGATCGAGTCCACGCCGCGCCCGCCGCGCGAAGGTGGTCAGGTCGTCACCGACGAGGGTGATGGGGCAGCCAAGCTCGCCGAATATCTCGTCGGCCAGAGGCTGATCTGACCTGCGGAGGGAGAACTTCCAGTTATGGCAGAGGTCCTGGTGCTCGTCGAGCACGCAGCGGGCGACATCAAGAGGGTCACCGGTGAGCTGCTCACTGCCGCGGCGAAGCTGGGTGAGCCGTCAG
The DNA here is from genome assembly GCA_030862405.1 of Actinomycetota bacterium. Lineage (GTDB taxonomy): Bacteria > Actinomycetota > Actinomycetes > Mycobacteriales > Pseudonocardiaceae. The sequence continues at coordinate 11,092 of JALZDU010000005.1, forward strand.
CGGTCGTGGTCGGCACGCCTGGCACCGCGAGCAAGCTCAAGGACAGGTTAGCGGTCTACGGTGCTGTCAAGATCTACGTTGCGGAGTCCGACGAGGTGGACGACTACCTCACCGCTCCTGCTGTCGGTGTGCTGGCGGCGCTCGTGGAGTCGGTCCGGCCGATCGCCGTGCTGATCGCCACCTCGCCGGACGGCAAGGAGATCGCAGGCAAACTCGCCGTACGCACCGGGTCGGGCCTGCTCTCCGATGCCGTCGACCTGGCCGACGACGGCACCGCCACGCATGCGTTGTTCGGAGGCTCCTACCTGGCAAAGTCCAAAGCCACTACGCCGGTTGCGGTCGTCACAATCCGGCCCGGTTCGATCGACGCGATCGAGGCCCAGGGCGCGGCTGTCGAACAGGCTGTCGAGGTACCACCGGTGAGTCCGGGGAAAGCCGCGAAGATCATTGAGCGTAGGCCTATCGGGGGCGGCGACCGCCCGGAACTCGCCGAGGCCAGCGTGGTGGTCTCCGGCGGCCGGGGTGTCGGCTCGGCGGACAACTTCCAGGTAGTCGAGAAGCTCGCCGATTCACTCGGTGCGGCTGTCGGGGCGTCCCGGGCGGCGGTCGACTCCGGCTACTACCCGCATCAGTTCCAGGTCGGGCAGACCGGCAAGACGGTCTCTCCGCAGCTGTACGTCGCGCTTGGCATTTCCGGCGCCATCCAGCACCGCGCGGGGATGCAGACATCCAAGACGATCGTCGCGGTCAACAAGGACCCGGAGGCACCGATCTTCGAGATCGCCGACTTCGGTGTGGTGGGCGACCTGTTCACCATCGCCCCGCAGCTGACCGAGGCGGTCACCAAGCGCAAAGCCTGACTCCCCGCGTGTCCGGCCCTCCTGCTAGGTATGTCGCGCTCTCTTGCTCGGTGTGTCGGCCTCTCCTGCACGGCTGGCGGGTCTTCGTGGACCGGGATCGGTCGGCGCCTCGCAGGCCGCCATCACTACGGCGACCCTGCCATTGGTTGCGCTGGCACCTCCGGTGGTGCGGGACCGGCTGCACCTGCGCGACGCGCGGCGTTGCGGCCCGCGCCTTCACCACCGCAGGCGCCGTTTACGCTGGTGTCTCGATGACCTACCTCGACCACGCGGCCACGACGCCGATGCTGCCGGATGCGGTAGCAGCGATGAGCCAGGCGTTGTCCACCCTGGGCAATGCCTCGTCGTTGCATGGCTCCGGGCGCCGAGCTCGTCGCACCGTCGAGGAAAGCCGGGAGAGCATCGCTGATGCGCTGGGTGCCCGCCCCTCGGAAGTCGTCTTCACCGGGGGCGGCACGGAGGGTGACAACCTCGCCGTCAAGGGGATGTTCTGGCAGCGGCGTGCCGCCGACCCGCGCCGCAACCGGGTGCTCGCTTCCGCCGTCGAGCATCACGCTGTGCTCGACGCGGTGTCCTGGCTGGCCGAGCATGAGGGCGCCGAGGTGGTGTGGCTACCGGTAGATGCCGACGGCCGGGTACACCCTGAGACGCTGCGGGCTGCGCTGGCCGGCGACCCAGGCTCCGTCGCGCTGGTGAGCGTGATGTGGGCGAACAACGAGGTGGGCACTGTGGCACCGGTGCGGGAGTTGGCCGAGGTCGCCGCCGAGTACGGGGTGCCGCTGCACACCGACGCGGTCCAGGCGGTAGGCCAGCTGCCGGTGCATTTCGGCAGGTCCACAACCGCGGCGATGACCCTGACCGGGCACAAGCTCGGCGGACCCTACGGCGTCGGCGTGCTGCTACTGGGCCGGCACGTCGCAGCCACGCCACTACTGCACGGCGGCGGCCAGGAGCGTGATGTGCGTTCGGGCACGTTGGACGTCCCGGCGATCGTCGGCCTGGCCACCGCGATCCGCCACGCAGTGGCGGCGCAGCCGCGCAGCGCCATCCGGCTGGCCAAGCTGCGTGACGAACTCGTGGACGGCATCGTCGCCAAGGTGCCCGATGCGGTGCTCAACGGGGACTCGGGTGACGGTGTGATCGACGGCAGCCCCTCCCGGTTGCCCGGCAATGCCCATCTGACCTTCCCGGGCTGCGAGGGTGACTCGCTGCTGATGCTGCTCGACGCTCGGGGCATCGAATGCTCGACAGGAGCCGCCTGCACCGCCGGTGTGGCACAGCCCTCACACGTGCTACTGGCGATGGGCGCCTCGCCCGCCGCCGCACGCGGCTCGCTGCGCTTTTCCCTAGGGCACACCTCCACGGCGCAGCACGTTGCGGACGTACTCGGCGCCATTGAGCCGGTGGTCACCCGGGCTCGCGGAGCTGGGATCCGGCGGGCCGGAGCCTCATGAGGAGCCAGAGTTCATGAAGGTTCTGGCTGCGATGAGCGGCGGGGTGGACTCCGCTGTCGCGGCCGCTCGCGCGGTGGACGCCGGGCACGAGGTCGTTGGCGTGCACCTGGCGCTGTCGGCACAGCCCGGCATGCTGCGCACCGGCGCACGTGGTTGTTGCACCAGAGAGGACGCCGCGGACGCCCGCCGGGTCGCCGACATCATCGACATCCCGTTCTACGTGTGGGACTTCGCGCAGCGGTTCACCGCTGATGTGGTGGACGACTTCGTCGCCGAGTATGCCGCTGGCCGCACCCCTAATCCGTGCCTGCGGTGCAACGAGCGGATCAAGTTCGCCGCGTTGCTGGATCGTGCGCTAGATCTGGGCTTCGACGCGGTCTGCACCGGGCATTACGCGCGGCTGTCCTGGGTCAACGGGCAGGGCGTGCTGCGCCGCGCGGTGGACGCCGGCAAGGACCAGTCCTACGTGCTCGCCGTGCTCACCGCCGACCAGCTGGCACATGCGATGTTCCCGGTCGGCGACACCCCGAAGGCCGGCATCCGCGCCGAGGCCACCCGGCGTGGACTGGCCGTCGCGGACAAGCCGGACAGCCACGACATCTGCTTCGTCCCCTCCGGGAACACCCGGGCGTTCCTCGCTGACCGGCTGGGATCCCGGTGCGGGGAGCTGGTCGATGACGAGACCGGTGAGGTCCTCGGACACCATGACGGGGTGCACAACTTCACCGTCGGCCAGCGCCGCGGGCTGGGATTGGAGAGGCCAGCGCTCGATGGCCGCCCGCGGTTCGTTCTTGCGCTCGAGCCGGTGACCGGAACAGTCCGAGTCGGCTCAGCGCAGCGCCTTGAGATCGAGATGATCGAGGCGGATCGTCCGGTGTGGGCTTTGGGCGTTCCAGAGGGTCCGGTGGAGTGCGTCGCGCAGGTTCGGGCGCATGGTGGGTGCGCGGACGCCGTGGCCGACGCCGTTGACGGTCCCGGGGGTGGCACCGTTCGCGTGCAGCTGCGCCAGCCGCTACGCGGAGTGGCACCCGGCCAGGCCGTCGCGCTCTACCGTCCCGATGTTGCCGGCGACGTTGTCCTCGGCAGCGCCACCATCACCGCTACCGGCTGAGCTACCACGGAGGGAGGGGGCCGGCCGGAACGCAGCGCCTCCCACGTCCGCCAACAACACCGCACTCTCAGCGGCTCAAGTGGACTCAGCTATTGGCTGGCGCCAGCAGCGCCGTCAGCGCTGTTGCCGCCAGCGTTGCTGTCCGTCGGCGCCATACCAAGGAGGCTGCCCACGGGCCCCTCCTTGGGGAAGATGCCGTCCAGGATGCCATTGAGGCCGCCACCGTCTTGGGCGTTGAACATTGATAGGACGGTGCGGGCCGGCAGCAGTTCCACGTGCTGCCCGTCGCTCGGCGAAGCTCACTGTGTCAGATATCTAATCCTCATAGCGAAGGTTGTCGAGGTGGTCCCGGACGAAAATACCTAAGCATTTACATTGCTGATGCGCCATCACATACCGTGCCAATAGAAATGTCCGGTGGCAATCAGTAACCGCACGTAATCTTCTGAATGGGTTACCTAGCCGTGGACTTGCTTTTCGAATACGTAGTGAGCGGCGACATGCTACGGAGATTCCTACCTCGGTATCTGATAAAAAGACCCGGTGACTGACCGACCTCCCTGGCCTCCCGGTACCGCCACCGGGATCGGCTCGATGCCCGGCACCGATGCCCTTGAAGCCGCCCGCACCGTGATCGGCGAGCTCCCCGACCTACCGCACCTGCCGGAGCTACCCGATCGGGGTGCCGGGGCGGACCTGATCGGCCGCACCGCGGCGTTGCTCGTCGACCTCGCCGTCGAGTTGGTGCCCTCCGGCTACCGGGTCACCGCGCGGCCCGGTGGCGACCACCGCCGTGGCGTTGATCTGTTGCGCACGGATCTGGATGCGCTCGAGGAGGCGGTCCAGGTCGCCGGGGCCCGCCTGGAGGTGGTCAAGGTGCAGGCTGCCGGGCCGTGGACGCTGGCCGCCGAGGTGGAGCTGCGCAGTGGGCACAAGATCCTTACCGATCACGGCGCGCTACGTGAGTTCGCCGCGTCGCTGGCCGAAGGGCTGCGAGCGCACGTGACGGAAGTATCCAGCCGGCTGGGGACGAAAACGGTCGTGCAGCTGGACGAACCGGGGCTGCCTGCGGTGCTCGCCGGCAGCGTGCCCACCCCGTCGGGGTACGGCACCGTGCCTGCAGTGCCCGACAGCGCGGCAGTCGAGCTGCTGCGCGGAGTGCTCGACGCGCTGCCAGTGCCGCGAATCGTGCACTGCTGCGCTGCGCGGCCACCGCTGGCTGTGCTGCGCAGCGCCGGGGCCGACGCGCTGGCCGTCGACGCCGAACTGCTCGCCGGTGCGCCGCGGGCTACCGTCGATGCTCTGGGCGAGACATGGGACTCTGGGGCCTCGGTACTGCTCGGGCTGGTGCCCGCCATGGAGCCCGCGGTGCGGCCCACTATCACTGACCTGGCTCGGCCCGCGCTGGCTCTGATGGATCGGCTCGGCTTCGACCGGGCGTTACTCGCCCAGCACTGCCTACCCACCCCGTCCTGCGGGCTGGCCGGCGCGACCCCAGGTTGGGCGCGGCGGGCGCTAACCCTCGCCCGGGAGCTGGGACAGGCATTCGTCGACCCGCCCGACTCCTGGCCTTCGTGACGTCGCGGTGACAGCGAAATTCGGTGGCGCGGGCCGTACGGCCGTGGCGGAATGGCGAGCATGGCCACGGTCAGCATCAGCGGGTTGTCTCTTGCGCCGATCGAGCCGTCCGACGAGGCGGCTCTCCGGCAGTGGTACGAGCTGCGCTGCTCGGTGGCGCGCGCGGACCTGCCAGATGACCCACCGCCGTGCCGGGTACACGAGTTCGGTCGCTTCCGGTACCCGTGGCCCGGCGAGATCGAGACCGGGTGGCTAGCCCGCGACGGCGGCTCGGTGGTCGGTGGATGTGTGCTGTACCTCCCGACGCTGGACAACCTGCACAACGCCGCAGGCGAGATTCTGGTCGCCCCCAAACATCGGCGGCGGGGTATCGGCCGGGCGTTGCTCGATCACTTACGGGCTGAGGCCACCAGGCAGGGTCGGATCCGGCTCACCGGCTCGGTGAACCAGCCGCTGGACCCCGCCGCTGCCGATCCCGGCGGACGATTTGCGGCAGCGTTCGCAGCAGTGCCGGCCCTGATCGAGACGCGGCGGCGGCTGGATGTCAGCGCGGTGGACCCGGCTGCGCTCGCCCGACTCGACGAGCAGGCGCGGGCGAAATCACAGGGCTACTCGCTGATCCAGTGGGTGGGCGGCACGCCACAGCGGTGGCTCGACGACATCGCCTATCTCACCGGGCGCATGTCCATCGATGCCCCAATGGATGATCTGCAGTGGGAGGCGGAGGCTTACGACGCGGGGCGGATGCGCGCGCGGGATGCGAGCTGCCTGGCCTGCGGCCTGCACATGGTCACCACCGCGGCAGTGGACAGTACCGGGCAGCTGGTCGCTTTCACGCAGATCGTCGGCGACTCCACATCCCATTGGTACGCCGGTCAATGGGACACCATCGTCGCGCCGGAGCATCGAGGCCACCGGCTGGGCACGCTGATCAAGGTGGCCAACCTTGAGTACGCTCGCGCGCAGCGCCCCGAGCTGCGGATCATCGACACGTGCAACGCTGATACCAACCCATACATGGTTTCGATCAACGAGGCAATGGGTTTTCGGGCGCACCGCCGGACAGTTGAGTGGCAGTTCGACCTGTAACGCCGATGATTTCGATGCCCGCGCGAGTCGATCGACTCTGATCCACGCCAGGTGATTCGTTGAATTTCGGTGTCTCGCTGTATCAACGATGGCGCTGGGCTGGTCTTGGTAAATCCGACGCTGCCACTGGCAGGTGCCCGAGCTCGCCGACGGCATCAGGTCCGCCACCTATCTTGGCATCTGCCCGCCGAGCCTGCGCACCGACGGCCAGTCGGCCTGGCAACAGCTCCAGCCGCTGCGCCCGGTAGCTGGCGATCCCGCGGCGGACGAGCGATTACCCGCGGCGCTAGCCGCGCTCCCGCACCGGCAGACCATTCACCTGACGCTCGGCACCATCTTCAACGAGGCTGCCGGCGTGCTGGAGACAGCGATTGCCGGCCTGCGCGAACTGTCATTCAACCTGGTCGTGACGAGCGGGCCGGAGCCGCCGCACGTGCTGATCGAGCCCTACATCCCCCACACCTTGCTGCTCCCGCACTGCCGCATTGTCGTCTCCCACGGCGGTGCCGGAATTATGCTCGGCGCGCTCGCCCATGGGCTGCCCCAGTTGATCCTGCCGCAAGGCGCCGACCAGTTCATGAACGCAAGCGCCTGCCAGTCCGCCGGGGCGGCACTGGCCTTGACACCCGACGAGTTCTCGGCGGAGGTCGTCGCCACGTGGCCAAGCGCTTGATCACTGAGCCCAGGTTCGAGGTCGCCGCAGGCGGCACTCGAGCCGAGATCGATGCCATGCCGACCGCTGCTGAGGTGCTCGGAGCGTTGACCATGTGACTGCGGATCCGTGGTCGGTGGCCACAGAGGACAGTTACGTGGCGTGATCGGGCGATGCCTACCCGGCTGCACATTTCGCGCGTACCGTCGCGCCAGCGGGGTTCGCTCGCGATTGGGGATGTTGCATGACGCAGACCGTCGATATCGAGGCCTTCAGTGCAGGGTTGTCCGGCACTGCACTGGTCCGCGGCGATGACGGTTACGACGAGGCACGCTCGGCGTGGAACGGTGAGGTCGACCGGTATCCAGCGGTGATCGCACGCTGCTGCAGTGCTGCCGATGTCGCCGCGGCCATCGAGTTTGCCCGGCAGCGCAATCTGGAGATCTCGGTGCGCGGTGGCTTTCACAACACCGCAGGCACCGCGATCTGCGACGGCGGCGTGATGATCGACCTCAGCCAGATACGCGACGTTACGGTTGACCCTGCAACGCGGCGCGCGCGGGTCGGGGGTGGGGCAACGCTGGCCGATTTGGACGCAGCCACCCAGGTACACGGCCTGGCCGTGCCTGCTGGCACTGTCAGCCACACCGGCGTGGGCGGTCTCGCATTGGGTGGTGGGATGGGGTGGCTGACCCCGTTGTACGGCCTGACTGCGGACAACCTCGTCTCCGCTGAGGTGGTGACCGCCGACGGGTGCCGGCTGCGGGCCGCCGCGGACGAGAACTCCGACCTGTTCTGGGCACTGCGAGGCGGCGGTGGAAACTTCGGCGTCGTCACGGAGTTCGAGTTCCGGCTGTACCCGGTCGGTCCGATAGTGCACGTCGCTTGTTCTTCTGGAGCTTGGACCACGGTGCGGAGGCACTGCGGCTCGGCTGGCACGTGTTCGCCACGTTGCCCGCCGATGCGAATGCCATGATCATCAGCGCCAACGCTCCGCCGGCGCCGTTTGTGCCTCAGCAGTACCATTTCACCCCCTGCTACGGGCTAGCGGTGGTCGGCTTCGGTTCCGTAGCGGAGCATGCCCACGTGCTGGCTCCGATCCGCGAGGCGCTTGCGCCGCTGTTCGAGTTCGTCACCCCGATGCCCTACACCCAGCTGCAGCAGATGTTCGACGACGCAGCACGGTGGGGCGTGAACTGCTATGAGAAGGCGCTGTACCTCGACGCTTTGCCCAACGAGGCAATTGCGGTGATCACCGAGCATCAGCTGCGTAAGACGTCGCCGCAATCGATGGTGCACCTGTTCCGTCTCGACGGTGCCTACGCGGAGGTCGGTGAGGCCGAGACCGCGTTCGGCGGCAGCCGTTCAAGCCGTATCGCCGTCAACATCGTCGCCATCACCGATGACGTGGAGTTGCTGGCGGCCGAACGTACTTGGGTCCGGTCGTTCTGGGATGCGCTGCGACCGCACGCCACCGGTGCCGGCGGCTACATCAACACCATGGCCGACATCGAGGAGGATCGGGTGCGGGCCACCTATGGGCCGGCCAAATACGAGCGGCTGGCTCGGATCAAGACCAAGTACGATCCGGACAACGTCTTCCACCGCAACGTCAACATCAAACCCGCGTTGCAGCCGATCTAGGAATGTCGGGTGCTGGTGGCGGGACCGGTAGTGCTAGCCTGGCGCCAGGTTGTGGTCGTGTAGTTCCCCGATCGTTGTGAAGCGTCCGTGGAATGTCTGACTACGGGCTTCGCGCTCCCGTCGGGGATCTCTCCTATGGGTGCGCGTGATCCGCGCAACCGCGGGCCGGTACGGTGCCGGCCCAGGCATCAGATTCCACAGGGAGAGCAACATGGCACAGGGCGTAGTGAAGTGGTTCAACGCGGAGAAGGGCTTCGGCTTCATCTCCGTCGACGGGGGTGGCCCCGACGTGTTCGT
>JALZDU010000045.1 GCA_030862405.1 Actinomycetota bacterium
GCAGGAGAACTGACCCAGGGAGGAGGTGTCCGGTGAGCGCACGGGAGTGGATCGAAAAGGATTTCTACGCGGAGCTGGGTGTCTCCTCCACCGCGTCTGCCGAGGACATCAAACGGGCGTACCGCAAGCTGGCCCGCAAGCTGCATCCGGACGCCAACCCTGGGGACACTCGCGCTGAGGCACGCTTCAAGGCGGTGTCCGAGGCCTACGGTGTGCTGTCGGACCCCGAGAAGCGCAAGCAGTACGACGAGGCGCGCAGCCTGTTCAACGGAGGTTTCCGGCCCGGTGGTGGGTTCGGTGGCCCCGGTGGGTTCGATCTCGGTGATCTGTTCGGGAGCACCACCGGTCGTGGTGGTGATGCGGGCGGTCTCGGCGACCTGCTCGGCGGGTTGTTCGCCAATCGCGGTGCCGGCAACGCCGGCGCCACCCGCCCGCGGCGCGGTACCGACGTTGAGACCGAGGTTCGGATCGACTTCACCGAGGCGGTTCATGGCGCCACCGTGCCGCTGCGGTTGTCCAGCCCAGCCGCCTGCGGCAGCTGTGGCGGTTCCGGGGCCCGTGCTGGCACCGTTCCCCGGATCTGCCCGGTCTGCAGCGGCAGCGGGTTGGTGACCCGCAGCCAGGGAGCGTTCGCCTTTTCGGAGCCGTGCCGCGACTGCCGTGGTACGGGGCGGATCATCGATGACCCGTGTGCCGAGTGTGGTGGGCGGGGGGTGTCAAACCGGCACCGCACGCTGACCGTGCGGATCCCCGCCGGGGTCGCCGATGGTCAGCGGATCCGGCTGGCCGGGCAGGGCGAGCCGGGTATGCATGGCGCGCCTGCCGGTGACCTCTATGTACTGGTGCACGTCACTCCACATCCGGTGTTCGGGCGTTCCGGTGACGACCTCACGCTGGAGGTGCCGGTGTCGTTTCCCGAGCTCGTCATGGGCACGACGCTGACCGTGCCTACCCTGGACGGAACCGTGTCGCTCAAGGTTCCGGCCGGCACCGCCAACGGTCGCACGCTGCGGGTGCGCGGTAAGGGCATCACCAGGCGGCAGGGTCGGTCCGGCGATCTGCTGGTAACTCTGCAGGTTGAAGTACCGACCAAACTGGACCGGGCGGCGAAAGAGGCTCTTGAGGCCTACGCGCAGGCCACTGCTGGGCACGACCCGCGGGCCAACCTGTTCGCTCGGGCACACAGCCAGGGAGCGGCGCGATGATCCCAACCCCACCGGGCGCAAACCAGGACACCCCGATTTTCGTGATCTCTGTCGCCGCTGAGCTGGCAGGGATGCACGCGCAGACACTGCGCGGCTATGACCGGATGGGGCTGGTGTCGCCCGGCCGTAGCCCAGGCGGTGGCCGCCGGTATTCGGTCCGCGATATCGCGCTGCTGCAGGAGGTGCAGCGGCTGTCCCAGGACCATGGGGTCAACCTGGCCGGGATCAAGCGGATTATCGATCTGGAAAACCAGGTGGAGGCGCTGCGCGCCAGGGTGGCTGAGCTCGCTGCCGAACTGGACGAGGCGCGTATTGAACTGGCCCACGCGCAGGCCGCTGCCGAGCAGGCCGCCGCGGCGGTGCACGCCTCCTACCGCCGTGACCTGGTGCCGGTGCACCCCCGCACCGAAACAGCACTAGTTGTCTGGCGGCCCCGTAGGTAGCCCTTCAAGTACCGCCAACCCCGGTCAAGACTGCTCTCAACAGCTAGCAACATCTGCTCTCGACCAGCGGATCGAGCTGACAGGTTGATAGCTGTTTAAGGTGATCAACACGGGTTGGTACTTGAAGAGCGGACAACTACTAGTCGACGGTGAACGGATCGTAGAAGATCCGATCCAGCGGGGTGCCGGCGACGAGCATCCGGGACACCGTGGCTCTGATCATCGCCGGGGAGCCGCAGACCATCACGTCCCGGTCGGCCCAGGCACCAAAGCGGGTGACCACATCAGCGAGCGTCCCGTGCTCGATCCCGGCTTCCCTCGGGCGCGACTCCAGCACCGGGATCACTCTCAGCCACGGATTCGTAATGGTCATCGCGACGAGCGTGTCGAGGTCATGGAGGTCTTCGCGGATACGGCCGCCGACAAACATCGTCACGCCCGGGTTGGTACCCCAACTGCTGAGTTCCTCGAGGATGGCGCGCATGGGGGCCACTCCGGTGCCTCCCGCGACCATCAGCACGTCCCGGCCGCAGTGCCGATCCACCGTCATGCGTCCCATCGGCGAACCGATCCGCCAGGTGTCGCCGACCTGGGTATGGCCGACGATCGACCGGCTGACCCAGCCTTGCGGCACCGCACGGACGTGGAACTCAATCGCTCCGTCCGGGCGCGGGGCGTTCGCCGGAGACAGGTAACGCCACAGCCGCGGCCGCTGCGGTACCTCCACGCTGACGTACTGTCCGGCCTGGTACGGCACCGGCCGGTCGGGCTGCACCCGCACCACGGCCAGATCCCAAGTCAGCCGCTGATGGCCGATGACCTGCGCGGTCCACCATGCGGGGTCGCGGTCTTCGTCGGCCGCCTCCAGCATCGTCCTGGCGATCAAGCTGTAGGCGTCCGTCCACGCCTTTTCCACCTGGGCGTTCCACGCCGGGCCTGAGTACTGCTTCAAGGCGAGGATCAGCGCGGTACCCATCGCTTCGTAGTGCGGCGTCAGCACGCCGAACTTCCGGTGATCGCGGCCTAGCTGACGCAGGAACGGCAGCAGCTCCTCGGGCTGATCGACCTTCTGAACGATGTACATCAGCGCCCGCAATAGCCGCCCCTGCTGCCCCTCCATGTTGATACCGAACAGCTCGCGAGTGGCCGGAGCGATCGCGAACAGCGTGGCGTAGAAGAAGCGGACGACCTCATCGGCCCGCGGGTGGATCACCGCGTAGCTTTCGCGGATCAGCCGAACCATCGTCGCGCCGGCGCCGTAGGGCGCGCGACCGGGTCCGAGGGCTGTGCCCAGTACGGCATCGGCTGTCATGGTCCGGGAGCGTCTTCTCCAGGTGGGTGAGCAGGCAGCGGACCCGCCGCGGGCCCTGGCGCAGCAGTATGGCACGGCCTGGGCGCAGTCCGGCGAAATGGCGGTGACACGCTGATACCGGGTTCGCCGACGCATAAAATTGAGCGGAACACGCTCAACTTTTGAAGCGTTGAACAGGGCAGACGAGCAGGGACCGTAAGTGGAGGACGCTGCAAGGATGGATTCTTTCAATCCCACCACCAAGACGCAGGCCGCTATCTCGTCGGCCGCGCAGGCCGCCTCGATGGCCGGCAACCCAGATGTGACGCCAGCGCACCTGCTCGGGGGGCTGCTGGCGCAGGCCGACGGCATCGCGGCGCCGCTGCTGGCGGCAGTGGGCGCGGATGCGGCCGCGGTACGGGCTGAACTGGACGCCATCATCCAGCGTCTGCCGTCGGCGACCGGATCCACGGTGGCCGCGCCACAGTTGGACCGGCAGGCGGCCAAGGCGCTTGGTCACGCCCAGAACCTGGCCACCGACATGGGGGACTCCTATGTCTCCACTGAGCATCTGCTGGTGGGATTGGCCGCCGATGCCGGTCCGGTCGGGCAGCTGCTGCGCAGGCATGGCGCTACCCCCGACGCGTTGAAGGAAGCGTTCCAGGCCGTTCGCGGTTCAGCCCGGGTATCAAGCCCCGATCCGGAAGGCACGTACCAGGCGCTGGCTAAGTACGGCCTGGACCTCACCGAGCGAGCCCGTTCCGGTGAGCTGGACCCGGTGATCGGCCGCGACGCCGAGATCCGCCGGGTGGTGCAGGTGCTGTCCCGGCGTACCAAGAACAACCCGGTGCTCATCGGCGAGCCCGGCGTGGGCAAGACCGCCATCGTTGAAGGCCTCGCCCAGCGCATCGTCGCCGGTGACGTCCCGGAGTCGCTGCGCAACAAGCGGGTCGTCGCGCTGGACCTCGGCTCGATGGTGGCTGGCGCGAAGTATCGCGGCGAGTTCGAGGAGCGGCTCAAGGCCGTGCTCAAGGAGATCACCGACTCGGCCGGTGAGGTCATCACGTTCATCGACGAGCTGCACACCATTGTCGGTGCCGGGGCCACCGGGGAAAACGGCACCATGGATGCTGGAAATATGATCAAGCCAATGCTCGCCCGCGGCGAGTTGCGGATGGTCGGCGCGACCACGTTGGACGAATATCGTAAACACATCGAGAAGGATGCTGCTCTGGAGCGACGTTTCCAGCAGGTATTCGTCGGTGAGCCCTCCGTTGGGGACACGATAGGCATCCTGCGGGGCTTGAAGGAGCGTTACGAAGTCCACCACGGCGTGCGGATCACCGACTCTGCACTGGTTGCCGCCGCCAGCCTGTCGGACCGCTATATCACCGCGCGGTTCTTGCCGGACAAGGCGATCGACCTGGTGGACGAAGCGGCCTCGCGGCTACGCATGGAAATCGATTCCCGTCCAGTGGAGATCGACGCGGTGGAGCGCGCGGTGCGCCGCCTGGAGATAGAGGAGATGGCGCTGGCCAAGGAGGACGACCCCGCCTCGGTGCAGCGGCTTGCCACGTTGCGTGCCGAGCTGGCCGACCGCCGGGAGCAGCTGGCCGAGCTGACCACGCGATGGCAGAACGAGAAGGGCGCCATCGAGGCGGCCCGGGAGCTCAAGGAGCAGCTCGAGCAGCTCAGGGGCGAATCCGAGCGCGCCGAGCGTGATGGTGACCTCGGCCGGGCTGCGGAGCTGCGATACGGCAAGATACCCGCGCTGGAAAAGCAGCTCGCCGAGGCCACCGCGTCGACGCGTGACTCAGAGATGATGCTCAAGGAGGAGGTCGGCCCGGACGACGTGGCTGAGGTCGTCAGCTCATGGACCGGCATTCCAGCGGGCCGGCTGCTGGAGGGTGAGACCGCGAAGCTGCTGCGGATGGAAGATGCGCTCAGCCGCCGGGTGGTTGGCCAGCCTGAAGCGGTGCGCGCAGTGTCCGATGCGGTACGGCGGGCCCGTGCCGGAGTCGCCGACCCGGACCGCCCCACGGGGTCGTTCCTGTTCCTCGGACCCACCGGCGTCGGCAAGACCGAGCTGGCCAAGGCGCTGGCGGAATTCCTGTTCGACGACGAGCGCGCCATGGTGCGCATCGACATGAGTGAGTACTCCGAGAAGCACTCGGTGGCTCGGCTGGTCGGTGCTCCACCCGGCTACGTCGGTTACGACCAGGGTGGGCAGCTCACCGAAGCGATTCGTCGCCGACCCTACAGCGTGGTGCTGCTCGACGAGGTGGAAAAAGCCCACTCCGATGTCTTCGACGTGCTGCTGCAGGTCCTTGACGACGGGCGGTTGACCGACGGGCAGGGCCGCACCGTGGACTTCCGCAACACCATCCTGGTGCTCACTTCCAATCTGGGCTCGGCGGCGCTGGCCGACGCCGCGCTTAGCGAACGGCAACGCAGGGACGCCGTGCTCGAAACCGTGCGGCGGCACTTCAAGCCCGAGTTCCTCAACCGGTTGGATGACCTCGTGGTCTTCAACTCACTGTCCAACAAAGAGCTGACGGCCATTGTGGACATCCAGATCGACCAGTTAAGGCGTAGGTTGGCGGCTCGGCGCCTGGAGTTGGACGTCACGGACGCGGCAAAGGAATGGTTGGCGCTCGGTGGGTTCGATCCGGTCTACGGGGCACGCCCGCTGCGCCGGCTGGTGCAGACGGCGATCGGCGACCAGCTCGCTCGCCGGTTGCTGGCCGGCGAGATCACAGACGGCGACACCGTCCGCGTCGACCTGGACAGCAGCGGCGCAGGCGGCACCGGAGCCCTCACTGTCACCCGCGCCTAATCCCGCCCACCCCCGCCACATGGATGCTTGTCGCTGTCTTTCGCGCCTTTGGACAGCGACAAGCATCCATGTCGCTGTCCAAAGGTGCGCCAGCGCGGTGCCCGGCTGACGACGGAGCGCGGGGCTAGGCTCGTGCGGTGTCACCGTGGTTGTGGTTCATGATTGCCGGGCTGGCTGCTGCCGCAGGTGCGGCGCTGCTGGCCATCGATCACCGGCGCCGTACCGCTCATCAGCGGGAGCGGCGTCGCTGGGCGGCGCTACGCGGGTGGCGTTTCGTGCTGTCCGACCCCGTGCTGGCCGATCGCTGGCGCCACGGCGTGATCGCGCGGGGCGGCGCGGGGATGGCCCGAGATCTGGTGTTCGGCAGCCTGTTCACGCAGCTTGGCCGTCGTTGGGTACGGGTGTTCGACCACGAGCAGGGCGGTCAGGTCTCCAGCGTGGTGGTCGCGGTGCAGCGGCGAATCCATGCTGGCGATCTGGTGGCGGAGCTATGGTTGCCAGATCAGCCGTTACCGAATGATCCTGACCTGGAATCGCTCGGTCCGGTGGGTGAGCGGGCCGCCTTCGTCACCGACCCGGCTCGGATGCGCTCGATGATCACTCCCGAATTGGTCTTCGCCTGTGATGCGGTGGGCGGGGATGTCCCGGTCATCTGGATGGAGCAGAGTTGGGTGCTCGCCGCGGCGCCGGCCGCCACCACGCCCACCCGGCTGGAGCGCCTGCTACGCGCTCTCGACGAAATCGCCGATCTGCTCGACGATGACGACACCGCAGCGACCAACCAACGTGCAGAAGTCACCGACTTCGCGGACTAGTTGAGGTTTTGCTTCGCCTCACCTGCCGGAGTACTAGCGTCGGACCATGCCCGCCGCGCTGATCACTGCATCCACCAGCGGGCCGGGCTAGTGGCGATCGGCGCGATCGCGGTATCGGCGCGCTCGTTGGCGCCGGACCTGGCGCGGGGCGCGATGCTGCTGCTGATCGCGCTGGCCAACGCTCACCTCTACCTGTACGGGCGCCCTGTCGGCGTGCGCGGTTACCCCATCCCCGAGTCGACCGCGGAGCGGCTGGTCGTGCTGGTCCAGATGACCTTTGTGGACGGCCGCGCGTACCCGATGTTCGCCTTCTTGTTCGGCTACGGCATCGTGCAGCTGTGGCGTCGGCACACCCGCAAGGGTGTCAACGAGGTGGCCGTCGGCAGGCTCGTGCGCAGGCGCGGCTGGTGGATGATCCTCTTCGGGTTCCTGCATGCGCTACTGCTGTTCTCCGGCGACATCATCGGTGCCTACGGCTTGCTCGCTGTCGTGCTGGCCGGGCTGCTGATCCGGGCCGGTGACGAGAAGCTACTAATCCTGGCGGGCTTGTGGACAGTGCCGATCATGGCTTTCGGTGCGCTGCAGGCCCTGCCGGCGCCCGAAGGTTCGGAGTCATTGCTGCCGTCGATGTCCATCACCGATCCGCTGGCCGCAGCCGGGGTCCGGGCCATCGAATGGATCCAGCTCACTGCCGTGCTGTCGTTCCTCGGCCTGGTACCCGCCGTGGCGCTGGGAGTCTGGGCGGGGCGGCGGCGGCTGCTCGACGAGCCCGAGCGGCACCGACCGATGCTGGTCCGTGTCGCGGTGCTCGGCGTCGGGCTGGCCGCCGCCGGTGGCCTGCCGATGGCGCTGCTGGCGGCCTCATGGTGGCCCGATCCGTCGGTGATGGCGACCGCACTCGCGGGCGTGGCGCATGCCCTGACCGGCTACGCCGGTGGGCTGGGTTACGCCGCGATCGCCGGGCTCATCGCCATCCGGACCCGCAACCGCTACCGTCCCGGCCCGGTGAGCACCGCGCTGGCAGCCTGCGGGCAGCGATCGATGACCTGCTACCTGCTGCAGTCCGTGGTCTTCGTCGCGGTGCTGGCCGCCTACGGCGGTGGTCTCGGTAGCCGGCTCGGGCTGGTGGAGACCGCCGTCCTGGCCACGGTGACGTGGATGGTGACCTTGCTGCTGGCTGAGTGGACGAGCCGTCGCAGCTATCGCGGTCCGGCCGAAGTACTGCTTCGCCGGCTCACCTACGGGCGGTCCCCATAGCCGCGTTCTGGTGAGAGCTAGCCTCGAACCATGAGCACTGCGCTAATTACTGGGCCCACCGCTGGGCTGGGGGCCGCGTTCGCGCGCAGGCTGGCCGCTGAGGGTTACGACCTCGTGCTCGTCGCCCGCGACCTTGACCGCTTGCAGCAGCTGGCCGCGGAGCTGTCGCAGCGGTACGGGGTGAGCACGGAGGTGCTGCCCGCCGATCTGGCCGACGCCGCTGCGCGGGAGCAGGTCGAGCAGCGGCTGCGCAGCGTCGTCGGCGGAGACCCAGTGGAGCTGCTGGTGAACAACGCCGGCGTCGGTGGCGCCACCGACTTCGTTGACGCCGACATCGCGGACCTGCAGGCCCAACTGGACGTCAACGTGACCAGCGTGCTGCGGCTGACCCACGCCGCGGTGCCGGGGATGGTGCGCCGGGGCAGGGGCGCAGTGATCAACGTCTCCAGCGTGGCCGGTTTCATACCCGGCCGCGGCTCCACTTACGGCGCGAGCAAGGCGTATGTGACCATGCTGTCCGAGGGTTTGGCCGCGTCGTTGCAGGGCACCGGTGTGCAGGTGATCGCGTTGTGCCCGGGTTTGATCCGTACTGAGTTCCATGCCCGGGCCGGGATCGACAGGTCAGGTACGCCCTCGGCGTTCTGGCTGGATGCTGACGATGTTGTCCGCGACTGCCTGGCCGACCTGCGACGGGGGCGCACCGTCTCCGTGCCTGGGCTGCAATACCGGGCGCTGGTCGGGCTGGTGGACGTGCTGCCCCGCGGCCTGGTCCGCCGGATCACCGGCCAGACCGCGCGGGGCGGAACCTGAGCGATCCGTTGGAGTGAGTCGATCATGAAAGTCCGGCTTCGTTAAAGATTTTCCGCTGGTGCACCTTGGAATTGGCATTTTCGGGAATGCCTCCTGACCGCGGGCAAGCTGTGCCACGCTGTCCGATCGTGACAGGTACCAATGCAGCGGCGGGCACTCGGCTGGCGGCCCTGGTGCGGGAGCTGGCTGTGGTGCACGGCCGAATCACGCTGTCCTCGGGTGCCCAGGCCGACTACTACGTGGACCTGCGCCGCGTCACGCTGCACCACGAGGCCGCTCCGCTGATCGGGCGGTTGATCCGCGAGCTGACCGCCGACTGGTCCTACCAGGCCGTGGGCGGTCTGACCCTGGGCGCCGACCCGGTGGCCGCGGCGGTGCTGCACGCGTCCGGCCCGCCCGTTGACGCCTTCGTGGTGCGCAAATCGGTCAAGGAGCACGGGATGCAGCGCCGTATCGAGGGTCCCGACGTCGCGGGACGCGCCGTGCTCGCCGTCGAGGACACCTCCACCACCGGTGCCTCGGTGCTCACCGCGGTGGCGGCGTTGCGGGAGGCTGGCGCGGACGTCGTCGGGGTGGCCACCGTGGTGGACCGGGACACCGGAGCCCGCGAAGCAGTCGAAGCCGCCGGCTTGCCCTACCGCGCCGTTTTGAGCTCCCGGGAGCTCTCGTGAGTGAGAAAGAATGCTATAACACTGTTTGTCACTCACGGGGCCCCACCGAGTGGGGCCACACGGTCGGGGTGGGACCGTGGGCGGGGCCATGGCCGGATGATCCGCGTTACGACCCGGAGTTGTTGCGCGACGGTGATCAGCGCAACGTTGTTGACGCCTACCGCTACTGGCGCCGTGAGGCTGTGGTCGCCGATATCGATGCCCGGCGACATCCGCTGCATGTCGCGATCGAAAACTTCGGCCACGACCACAACATCGGCACGGTGGTGCGCACGGCGAATGCTTTCGCCGTGGCTGAGGTGCACATCGTGGGCCGCCGACGGTGGAACCGCCGGGGCGCCATGGTCACCGACCGCTACCAGCGCCTGCGCCACCATGACGACGTCGCTGGGCTACTCACGCATGTCGCCGCGCAAGGCCTCACCGTGGTAGCTGTGGACAATGCTCCTGGAGCGCAACGGCTGGAAACGGTGAGCCTTCCACGGCATTGCCTGCTGTTGTTCGGGCAGGAGGGCCCGGGCCTGACCGCCGCAGCCCGGGCTGGGGCCGCGCTGACCGTCTCGATCGCTCAGTTCGGCTCCACACGCTCGATCAACGTCGGTGTTGCTGCCGGCATCGCCATGCATGCCTGGATCCGCCAGCATGCCGACCTGGGAGGTGCCTGGTGAATGTGTGGGCCGCCAGGGCCGGTGCGGCCGAACGGGCGGTGCACACCCGGCACCTGCACTGGCTGTGGGGGTTGCCTGGCGCTCGGCTGGGGCGAGTCGCCTGGTCCGCACGGTCGGTCCAGTCGCATTATTCGTGGCAGTCGCATTATTCGTGGCAGTGGCATTACTGGTGGCAGGCGCACCTGCTGGACTGCGCTCTCGACGCCTACCAGCGGGCCGCGACGCGGTGGCGACGGGACACCATAGCGACGCTGGTCCGCGGTATCCGGCTGCGCAACCTCACCGGCTGGGTCAACAACTACTACGACGACATCGCGTGGCTGGGTCTGGCGTTGCAGCGCAGCGCAGCGCGGGCGGGCATCCGCAGACCCGGTGCTGAGCAGGCGATCATGCACCGGTTGCGGTCCGGTCGGGGTCCGAGCGGGGGGATGCGGTGGCGGGTCGGGGACGACTTCGTCAACGTCCCGGCCACCGGCCCGGCCGCGATCTTCTACGCTCGGCGAGGGAATCTGGGCATCGCCGCATCCCTGGTGGACTGGATCCTCGAGCACCTGATCGACCCGAAAACCGGCCTGGTCTTTGACGGGGCGCGGGTGAATCCGGACGGCTCAGTGCGCACTGTCGAGCGGGCCATTTACAGCTACTGCCAGGGTGTGCTGCTGGGAGCCTGCGTGGAGTTGGGCACGGCCACCGGTGCGCCACACTGGTTTGCGCAGGCCGACCGAACGGTAAGCGCGGTGGCTGAGCACCTCACCGACGGCGGTGTGTTGCGCGGGCACGGCGGCGGCGACGGTGGGTTGTTCACCGGCATCCTGGCCCGCTACCTCGCGCTGGCCGCCGCCACAGTCCCGGCTGGCGGGACCGCGGCGCGCCTGGTGCTGGACTCCGCCGAGGCTGCCTGGACCAACCGGATCATCGCCGACGGCGGGCCGGTGTTCGGCCCGCAGTGGACGGTCCCGGCCCAGCCACCCAGGCCGGGCCTGGCCGAGCAGGATCTGTCGGTGCAGCTATCCGGCTGGATGCTGCTGGAGGCTGCCGCGGCGATAACTGATTCGCCCAGGCACAACCAGCGGGGCTAGGCTGACCGGCCATGATCGACCTCAAGGTGCTGCGGGAGGACCCTGATCGGCTACGTGCCTCGCAGCGTGCCCGCGGCGAGGACGAGGCCGCCGTCGACGCGCTGGTCGCCGCCGACGAGCGGCGCCGCAAGGCCGTTGCCGCCGCTGACTCGCTACGTGCCGAGCAGAAAGCGCTGGGCAAGCAGGTCGGCCAGGCGCGCGGTGCTGAACGTGACGAGTTGCTGGCGCACGCCAAGCAGCTCGCTGCCGAGGTCAAACGCGCCGAAGCCGAGCAAGCCAGCGCCGAGCAGGAGATCGAGTCCGCGCACCGCGCGGTGCCCAATCTGGTCGTTGACGGGGTTCCTGCCGGCGGAGAGAACGACTACGTCGTGCTCAAGCATGTCGGGCAGCCACCGGATTGGGATTTCGACCCGCGCGACCATCTGGAGCTTGGCACCGATTTGGGCTTGTTCGACACCGAGCGGGGCGCGAAGGTGTCCGGGTCCCGGTTCTACTTCCTCACCGGGTTGGGCGCGCAGCTTCAGCTCGGGCTGCTGCAGCTGGCCGCGTCGCAGGCGGTGGCATCCGGTTTCAGCTTGATGATCCCGCCGGTATTGGTTCGCCCGGAAATCATGGACGGCACCGGTTTCCTCGGCGCACACGCGGCCGAGGTGTACCGGTTGCGCGACGACGACCTCTACCTGGTCGGCACCTCCGAGGTACCGCTGGCCGGGTACCACGCCGGGGAGATCATCGACCTGTCCGGCGGGCCTTTGCGTTACGCCGGCTGGTCGTCCTGCTTCCGCCGCGAGGCCGGTTCCTACGGCAAGGACACCCGCGGCATCATCCGGGTGCACCAGTTCGACAAGGTCGAGATGTTCGTTTACTGCCAGCCGCAGTGCGCTGAGACCGAACACCAACGCCTGCTGGCTTGGGAGGAGCAGATGCTCGCCGCGATCGAGGTGCCCTACCGGGTGATCGACGTGGCGGCCGGTGACCTCGGTAGCTCGGCGGCGCGCAAGTTCGACTGCGAGGCCTGGCTGCCGTCTCAGCGGGCCTACCGCGAGCTGACCTCAACATCGAACTGCACCACTTTTCAGGCCCGCCGGCTGGGTATCCGCTACCGCGACCCCAGCGACCCAGCCGGGCGCCCCCAAGTCGCCGCGACCCTCAACGGCACGCTCGCCACCACTCGGTGGATCGTCGCCATCCTGGAGAACCACCAGCAGCCCGACGGCTCGGTGCGCGTTCCCCAGGCACTGCGGCCCGCCCTGGGCGGCATCGAGCTGATCACCGCCGGCTGAGCTGACAAGCGGATCACCGACAGCTGGACATGCACCAGCGGCGGACACACCGTGCAGGGCGGCACGACACACCGGGCTTGAGAGCACGACACGCCGGGCGTGAGGGGCGGACACGCCGGGAACGTAGGGTCGAGTTATGCAGAGGCCCCGGTTGGTTGCGTCGGACGTGGACGGTACTTTGCTCGATCCGACCGACCGGATCTCTGAACGTACCCGGGCGGCGGTGCATCGGGTGCTTGCTGCCGGTGTTCCCTTTGTCCTGGTCACTGGCCGGCCCCCGCGATGGATCCCACCGATCGTCGAGCAACTCGGACATGCCGGGTACGCGGTATGTGCCAACGGTGCGGTGCTCTACGACGCCACTACCGACCGCGTCAGCTACTCAACGACGCTGGACCCACTGCAGCTTCGGGACGCGGCGAACGTGGTGGCGACCGCGCTACCGGGCGCGAAGCTCGCCGTTGAGCGACCCACCGGCGGTGCCACGCTCAACGGGTTCGATGACTTCCTTGCTGAACCCGACTACACCCACCCCTGGCCCGGCGCGGATTCCGCGCCTGCGCCGCGCGACGTGCTACTTGGCCGGCCCGCGATCAAACTGCTGGTTCGCCAGCCGGATGCGAGCAGTGACGTGATGGCCGCCGCGGTCCGCGAAATCCTCGGGGCCGACCTCGGGGCACCGTTGAACGTCACATTCTCCACCGGCCACGGCCTCATCGAGATCTCCGCACCCGGTGTCACCAAGGCCACCGGCCTGGCTCGGCTGGCAGGCGAGCTGGGCATTGCGCCAGCTGACGTGCTGGCCTTGGGTGACATGCCCAACGACTTGGCGATGCTGCAATGGGCCGGCTGCGGGGTGGCGATGGCCAACGCCCATCCCGCTGTGCTCGACTGCGCCGACGAGATCACAGCCCGCAACTCCGAGGATGGCCTCGCGCTCGTTCTTGAAAGGTGGTTTTGACCTTCCAGCTGCCTTCGTGACCGCGGTGGCCTCCACCCCACTGGCAGGGTGGAGGCCACACCGGCGGTCTGCGGATCAGCAATCTCTAGCAGTCGTCGTGGTCCTTGTCGTGGTCGTGCTTGTCATGCTTGTCGTGCTTGCGGCCGTGCTTGCCGTGCTTCTTGTCGTTCCAGAAGTTGCGGTGGTATCTCTCGTACCAGTTATCGTGGTCGTCGTGGCCGTGGCCAGAGTCAAAAATCCCCGAGATTCTCATGCATCCCCCTTCATCGCTTCCCGGAATCTCTCTTCCCGGAAAGAATCGGATCTTTCTGTCCGCTCACGGCAGTTGATGGAGTAGCAACGCTCCCCATGTCCTCCGAAACGGCCTTCCCTCTCACAAAGGTGCGCCAGGCACCTTCGGGACAGCGTAATCAGTCGTACACGTGTCCTTACTGTGTCAACACGCTATGAAAATATAGAACCAGCTACTATCCACGTACACTGAGTAATCAGGACGGTCCAATCGATTCAGGTGAACGTGAGTGAGGGCGCGTCTCTCAGGTCAACGGCATGGTGGCCACTGTGTGTGACGGTGCTGAGGAGCACGTAGGGGAGGCGGCCAAGAGAGAGCGGTCGAGCTGCAGTGGCACGCGGGAAGGCGTTCTGACCGACGTCCAACTCCCCGCGGGCTGGACGCCGGTGCAAAACTTCAGCGCGTCACGGCGCCTTACGAAAGCGGACCCGCCCGATTCCCCCTGAACATCGGTACCGGGGTGTCGCGATCGTTGAAGTCGCCGGCCCTTTCGTCCCCGAGGTCACGATGACGATTTTCGTACTCGTAGTCATAGCCTTCGCCGTAGTAGTAACGCCTGCAGGTGCCATTGACGTTACTGCAGTGGCTGCCTGTGAAGATGTACGCGATCCTCATACGTCCCCCTTCTGTCCTTTCCCATGAACGTCACGTCCTAGGAAGACTTCCCCCCTCGCAACCGCCGTGACAGCGAGTGCCTGTTCAGAAGTGTAGGTGAGCTCCGTACCGTCAGCCACAGGTCTACGTAAATCGGTGAAAATGTACTAGTGCACGTCGGCGCCATCGGGCGAGCTGGTGGCCACCGGGGATGAGCCGGCCCTGCCCGCGCCTCGCGGAGCTGCAGGAACGCCACTCTGGTGCGCGAGCTGCTGGTTGGGCTGCGTGAGCGCGGCCTGGACGTCACCCGCCCGATCCTGGACGTGATCGACGGGGCCAAGGCGCTACGCCGCGGCGTGCTCGAGGTGTTCGACCACCCGGTGATCGCCAGGTACCAACTGCACAAAGCCCCGGCGCCGCCGCATCCCTGCGCAAGGCCTAGACGAGACGCTGACCGTGCTGCACCTGGGTGCGCCGCCTACCCTTGCCAGATCCTTGCGATCGACCAACGAATCCACCACCCAGTTCCGCCGCGTCAACGGTCACCTGCACCTGCGCTCGCTGCACACCGCGCTCGAACGGCATGTCGCAACCGAGAATGTCAGCGTCAACGAGCACAATCACATCAGCAACGCCGCCTAAATGATCACCGGACCATCGCCAAAAATCTACGAGGTTCGGGACATCCTCCGGGCCGAGCCGCTGTCGCAGTTGACGTCATCAAGATCAATCGCGCGCTACGATGTGCACTCAGTGGTATTGAGGTCCACTGACCGCGTCGCCGTCGATGCAAGATCTACATCCGGCTGATGAAGCAGATATGTGCCGATCTGGATGTGTTGCCGCAAGTGGCGCGGCAGCGATGCCGAACGGATGCCGAACTACCCGGTGTCCTTAAGCTAATACTAAGGCTCTGCGAAGGGTCCAGCCTTAACGTGTGACCCATGGGAATAGCCCCAAGGAATGTTAACGTCCGAACGGGTGAAGTCGAGGGGGGCGCTGTAGGCGCGCCGGTCGACCCGGCTTGGCTGGCCGCCACGTTGCCTGGCAGACACGCACCAGGTATCCGGTGCCTAGCTCGCCGTTCACTGTGGTGGTGTGACCGTCACGGGCGAGGTCGGTGAGTTGGAACACGGAGTGGAGATTCCGGTTGCTGAGGAAACCGCCTTCCCCATCGGGTCGATCAGTAAGGCTTGGACCGGAACCTTAGCGATGATCTTGGTTGCGGAAAGTGACAATAAACTCGACGCACCGCTGGACGAGTACCTGCCCAGCTGGACGATCTCGTCGGCCGGCTCACTCTGTGCCAGCTGCGCAGCCACATCAGCGGCTTCGCCGACATCCCTGAGCTGTCCACCCTGTCGCCGGGGCGCTACGTGCGGGCGAGGAGGTGCCTGCGGAGGACATCCGGGGCTGGTCACGCCACACGACTGGGCCCTTCCGGGCTCACCTGCTGCCGGGAGACCACTTCTTCGTCAACTCGGCGCCCGGACCTGCTCCGGCTGGTGGCGCCTGAGCTCGAATCGGCCCAAGGCGGAGCAGCCAGGGTGATTCGATGACTGGGCTTACCCGTCTCAGCTTAAGCAACCGCGCGATCGTTGCGCTGGTCACGGTACTGGTCGTTGTGTTCGGCGTTATTAGCACGATCTCGTTGCGCCAGGAGCTCCTTCCTTCGATCGACATCCCGTTGGCCTCAGTGATCACGCAATACCCAGGTGCGTCCCCGGCGGTAGTCGAGCAGCAGGTCACAGCGCCGATCGAGACCGCGGTTGGCGGCATCACCGGCGTGACCGGTACGAGTTCGATGAGCACCGGTGGATCCTCGGTGATCACCGTGGATCTGGAGTACGGTTCGGACCTCGCCGAGCTGACCTCGCAAGTTCAGCGGGCCGTGCAGGGTGTGACGCTGCCCGCGGACGTCATCCCCAAGGTCGTCACCGGTAGCACCGACAGCCTACCGGTCGTGCAACTGGGGGTGTCGTCGAACCTGGGCAACGATCGGGTCGCCGCCGTGCTGAGCGACGACATCCGTCCGCTGCTCACCGGGCTTGACGGTGTGGCCGGCGTGACGGTGTCCGGCATCCGCGAGCCGCGGATCACCGTGGACGTGGACATAGACAAGGCAGCGGACCGTGGGGTGTCGCTGAGCAGCATTTTGAGCGCGCTCAAGGCCAACGGGGTTCGGGTGCCTGCAGGCGAGCTCAACCCCGACACCGAGCCGTTGACCGTCGAGGTGGGCAGTCAGATCACCTCTGTCCAGCAGCTCCGCGACCTCTATGTGACCCCCACTGTCGCCCCCGGAGAGGTGCCGGCCGCCGCAGCCCTCGCCGGCGCTCCGCCTGCTGATGAGCCGGCTGGTGTTGAGGAGCCGGCTGGTGTTGAGGAGCCGGCTGGTGTTGAGGAGCCGGCTGTTGAGGAGCCGGCTGGCGTTGAGGAGCCGGCTGGTGTTGAGGAGCCGCCTGCTGGCACGGTCGAGCCCCCCACCACGACTCCGGTCCCCACCAGCACCTCTCCGGCTCCCACCACGACCCCGACCCTGCCTCCGTGCCCCAAGCGCCCTTCCCGGATCAAGCCTCCGTTCTGTGTCAGCACCTCCAGCCCGGCTTCGAGCTCCACCGAAGACTCCAGCTCGCCGCAGGTGGAGCTGAGAGCCAGCTGGACCGCGCTGGCCGCTGGTGCCCCCGGCACGGCACCGGTGCGGCTCGGTGACATCGCGAAAGTCACCGCTGAGCCCGCCACCCTTACCGGCTACACCCGCATCAACGGTGCGCCCAGCATCGGTATCGACGTCACCAAGAAGGAGGAGGCCAACACAGTTGCGGTGTCCGACGAGGTCCACCAGGCGCTGCCGCGGATCACCGAGCTGCTTGGCGGCAGCACACAGAAAGCGCAGGTTACGGTGGTGCTTGACCAGGCGCCGTTCATTGAGCAATCGGTCCACGGCCTCACCACCGAGGGTCTTCTCGGGCTGACCTTCGCTGTGCTGGTGATCCTGGTTTTCTTGCTGTCGGTCCGGGCGACGTTGGTGACGGCGGTGTCGATCCCGCTGTCCGTGCTCATCGCGATGGGCGTGCTCCATCTTGGTGGTTACACGCTCAACATCCTCACCCTCGGTGCGCTGACGGTGGCGATCGGCCGGGTCGTTGACGACTCGATCGTCGTCATCGAGAACATCAAGCGCCATATCAGCTACGGTGGCCCGCGGGGTGCCGCGATCGTCACCGCCGTCAGGGAGGTGGCCGGCGCCATCACCGCCTCGACGGTGACGACGGTGGCCGTGTTCGCACCGATCGGCCTGGTCAGCGGGCTAGTCGGTGAGCTGTTCCGGCCTTTCGCAGTCACCGTGACCG
>JALZDU010000046.1 GCA_030862405.1 Actinomycetota bacterium
GGTGAGACCAATGATCCGCCTGGCGGGACGGGGTGAGGTCAGTGTCCATCCGGGATCAGTTTGTTGTCTGACAGAGCCTTCGCAGCATGAGGCGGACGGAGGCCCAGCGCAGGAAGGCTAGCGCGGAGCGGTTCAGGCATTCCCAATCCTTGGCCAATCGGCGACAGCGGTTGAGCCAGCCGATGGTGCGCTCAACAATCCAGCGCTTCGGCAGCACGACGGACTTGTGGCAGTCGGATCGCTTGACGATCTCCAGGTTCACCTGGCCGCAAACGGCGCGCAGCCCGGCCTGGAACTTGGGGCCCTGGTATCCACTCTCGGCGTACAGCTTCAGCAGGAAGGGGTGGAGGCCGAACAGCGAACCCATCAGCAGCACGCCGCCATCGCGGTCCTGGATACCGGCGGCGTGGATGATGGCCTGCATCAGCAGGCCTTGGGTGTCGACCAGGACGTGGCGCTTCTTGCCCTTGACCTTCTTGCCGGCGTCGTAGCCCGACCGGTCGATGCGGCGCCCCCCTTCTCCGCGCCTTTGACGCTCTGGCTGTCGATGATCGCTGCCGTCGGACCGGTCTCGCGCCCCGCCTGCTCGCGGCACGGCACGTAAAGCACGTGGTGGATGCGGTCGAGCGTCCGGTCCGCGTCCCAGCGTCGCAGATAGTCGTCCACCGTGCTCCGCGGTGGCAAGTCCTTCGGCAGCGCTGCCCACTGGCAGCCGGTGCTCAGGATGTACATCACCCCGTCGACCACCGCCCGCTCGTCGATCGTCCGCTTGTTGCCGCCGCGCTTCGCCGGCGGGACCAGCGGGGCGATGATCGCCCATTCTTCGTCGGTCAGGTCGCTCGGATAGCGCAGCTTGCTGCGGTCATACCGAGCGCGGTTCTCAGGCGTCCACATGACGACAGTTCTTCCGACACCCGCCGCCCCAGACCAGTCACAACCGATTCAGATAACTCAACCCGTTCCCGGATGGACACTTAGAGCCCATTTGACTGCGGCGTGCCCATGTTCTCCATGCGTCAACATGGAGTGGTCTCATGTGGACCGAGGAGCAGCGTGACCGCTATCGGGTGGAGCGCAAACGCTACCCGAGCGATCTGACGGACGCGGAGTGGACGCAGATCGAGGACCTGTTCGCGTCCTACGAAAGCTACTCGCATACGCTGCGCGAGCTGGTGAATGCTTGCCTCTACCTCAGCGCCGAGGGCTGCCGCTGGCAATCTTTGCCGAAAGACTTCCCGCCTTCCGGCACCGTCCGCTGGTGGTGGGACCGCTTCCACCGCGAGGGCGTCTGGGAACGGGCCTCGGCCCGGCTGGTCCGCCTGGCGCGTCTCGCCAGCGGCCGCACCGCCGCGCCGAGCACAGGGTTGATCGACAGCCAGAGCGTGCGCTGCGGCCCGCAAGCCGGGCCGCGCGGCACCGATGGTGGCAAGCGCGTGCATGGCCGCAAGCGGCACGTGCTGACCTGCTCGATCGGGCTGCTGCTCGCCGTGCTGGTGACCGCAGCCAATCTGCATGACAGCCGCGCCGCCACGCGCCCTTGCTCGCCCGCGCCGCCGCGGCCGGCTGGCACCTCGATCGCATCGTGGGGGATGACGCCTATGCCGGCCAATCCGTCGTGCAGGAGGCCGCCCGCCATGGCATGGTCGTGCAGATCGCCGCCAAGCCCACGGACAGCTCAGGTTTCACCCCGATCCCGCTGCGCTGGCGCGTCGAGGCCACTTTCGGGGTTCTGACCACCCGCTATCGCAGCCTCGCCCGCGACTGGACCACCACCCCAGAGGCCGCAGAAAACGCCCTCTGGATCGCCAATACGCGCCGAGCCCTGAAGATCGTAGTCAGGCAATGATCAAGTCAAATGGGCTCTTAATCGGCCCCGGCGGGGTGTTCTTCGTGGTGCTCATGGGTGGGTCCTTCCCTTCCTGTGCGGCGCCTCAGGCGCCATGGTCGGCGGCGTCGTCTCCTACGACGCGCCTTTGCGATGCCTCTGCGACGAGTCCCTTC
>JALZDU010000323.1 GCA_030862405.1 Actinomycetota bacterium
GCCAGGTTACGGATCGTTGGGTGCTGGTAGATGTCTCTCATGGACACCGGCGGGAGGTCCGTGCCCTTGCGGACCCGGGCGCAGAACTGCGCCATGAGCAGCGAGTCGGCGCCTAGGTCGTCGAAGAAGTGACTGTCGACTGACACTTGCTTTAGACGCAGAGATTGGGCCAGCGCGTCGGCCAGACGTTTCTCGGTGTCGGTAGTCGGGCCGATGTAGGCGCGTTGTGCGGCCAGGCCGCGACGGCCACGGGGCGGCGGGAGGTTGTTGCGGTCGGCCTTGTCGCTCGGGAGCATTGGGATGACCGCGAGCTCTTGGAGGTAGGCCGGAATCATGTACCGCGGAAGCCGCTTGCGTAGGTGTTCATAGACTTGGTGCGCTGTGATCTCAGCGGTGCCGGCGCGGCGGCTGTAGTAGGCGACCAGCTCTACCGTGCCGGGTTCGGGTTCATAGGTGTCGACTACTGCCTGGGCGATACCTGGCAGTGCGAGCAGCACGGACTCGATCTCGGTCAGCTCGATCCGGTAGCCGCGGATCTTGACCTGGGTGTCGATCCGGCCGTGGTATTCGATCTCGCCGTCGTTGTTGATCCGGCCCAGGTCCCCGGTGCGGTAGATCCGGCCGGAGGGATTGTTGCGGATGCCGATGAAGTCGTGGATGAATGCCCGGTTGGTGAGGTCGTCACGGTGCAGGTAGCCACGCGCGAGCCCGATCCCGGCGATGCCGATCTCACCTACCTCGCCGGGTAGCAGCACTCGTTGCTCCCCGGCTGGATCGAGGATCACCGCGGAATAGGTGGGGAGTGGAACCCCGATGGTCACCGGCCGGTTTGGGTGCACCGGCGTCCAGGTCGCGGTGACCGTGGCCTCGGTCGGGCCGTAGACGTTGAGAAACCTGCGGTCGGGTCGGTGCCACCGGGTGATCAGGTCCTGCGGGCACGCCTCGCCGGACACCAGCAGGAAGCGCAGGCCGGGAAGATCCCCGTCTAGTGTTGCCAGCAGGGTCGGGACGCAGCACAGCGCCGTGATCTGTTTCGCCTGGATGAATGCGTGCAGCTCGTCACCCAGCAGGCTGGAGCCGTTGGGTTTAGGGACCAGGGTGGCCCCGGCGATCAGCGGCACCCAGATCTCCTCGACCGAGAAGTCGAAGGCGATCGTCATGCCCTGATACATCCGGTCCCGCGGCTGGATCCCGTACACCTCGGCCGCTACCCGGACGAAGTTGCAGATGCTGGCGTGCTCGACGGCCACCCCCTTGGGCCGGCCTGTGGAGCCCGAGGTGTAGATGACATAGGCCAGCTCATCGACCGCGTGACCCTGCTCCGCGGTGGTGAGCCGATGGTCACCGCGCGCCGAAATCTGCGCCGCGGCCTCATCCACACACAGCAGCGTGGCGGGAAGGTGCCCGACGCGGTCTCGTAGGTGCGACAGCGACAGCACCATGCCGACGTCGGCGTCGCCCACGATGAAAGACACCCGATCGGCCGGGAAACCGACGTCCAGCGGCACGTATGCTGCGTTGATCTTGAGTACGGCCAGCATGCCGATGTAGGAGTGCACGGCGTGGTCGAACAGCAGCCCGATCCGGTCACCTGACCGGGCTCCTTGAGCCAGCAGATGGCGCGCGAGCTGGTTGGCCCGTGCGTCTAACTGGTCGTGCGTCAGCGCGCTGTCATCGGCATCTACGGCGAGTCGGGCGCTGTGTCGCGTCCTGTCGCACAGGTCTTCGAACAGGTGATGAAGACGTTCCCCAGGTCGCCACCGGATCGTGTGCTCAGACTGCTCGCAGACCAAGACGCGATCAGCCGGCACAACCCTGCCGAACGCGAGATCAACAAAGTTGCCAACCCCCATATTGACGTGCCCCTCGAATCAGCTGTGGCCCTTGGCCGTAGTCACAATGTGATCCGCCGGCAGTGGGATTACCGACAGCGCCCGCGCGATACACACCCCATCGATTAGTTGATCGACATCAGTGGCCCCGGTGACCACAGGGTTGGGCAGCACTCCTGTAGCGCTTCAAGGAAGATCGAACATGCAGTGTCGACGACCTCGGCGGTCACATTCAGAGGTGGCAGCATCCGCACGACGCAGTCGTTGCGGCCACCGAGTTCCAGGATCAGTCCGCGGCGCAATGCCACCGCCTGAACCTGCTCGGCCAGCTCACCTGCCGGTCGGCTGTCCAACGGATCAGCCAGCTCGATACCCCACATCAGGCCCCGACCGCGCACCTCGCGCACCCAGGGATTACTCCGCAGGCCCTCCAGCATCCCAGCGATCTGCTCACCGCGCCGCCGCACGTTGCCCAGCACATCGTCTCGGCGGAAGATCCGGATCGTTTCAACCCCCGCCGCAAAGGCAAGCTGATTACCCCGGAATGTTCCGGTATGCGCGCCCGGAGCCCAGACGTCCAGGCGCTGGTCATACAGGATGAGCGCGACCGGGGTCCCGATTCCGCTCAGCGCCTTCGACGCGATGATGACGTCGGGCTCGATGCCATAGTGCTCGAAAGCAAACCAGGTGCCAGTACGGCCGCAGCCGGTCTGCACCTCATCCACCACCAGCGGAATGTCCAGTTCCCGGGTCAGCTCGCGCACTCGCCGGACGAAGTCTGGCTGAGCGGGCACCACCCCACCTTCACCTTGGACCATCTCCAGCACCACCGCGGCCGGCAACGGTATGCCCCCGTTGGGATCCTGCAGCGCCCGCTCCAGGTAATGCACACAGTTGGTGGTGCAGGTCTGCGGGGTCAGACCCACCGGGCAGCTGCTGCACGAGGAGTACGGGAAAAAGTGAACGCCGGGCACGCCGTTGGCAACCGGTGCCTTGTTGGCCACCAACCCGGTCAGCGCCATCGCGGCATGAGTGGTGCCATGGAAGCCACCCTGAAAAGAGATGACGTCACCACGGCCGGTCGCGGTCTTGCACAGCTTCAGCGCAGCGTCCACCGCGTTGGCTCCGGTCGGTCCACAAAAGTGCACCTTCATCCGGTCGCGCATGCCCGGCGCCAACATGGACAGCTGCGCCTCGGTGAAGGCGTCCTTGACCGGAGTCGGAAAGTCCAGACCGTGGGTCAACACCCCAAGCTGCCCGATCACCGCATGCACCAGCTCAGGAGGGTTATGCCCCAACGGAAGCACACCAGCACCGTTGAGGAAGTCGATGAACACGTTGCCGTCAACATCACGAACGAAGCTGCCGGCAGCATCTGCTATAGCAATAGGTAGATGCCGCGGATACGCCCTCGCGTTGGACTCTCTACGATCCTGCTTGGCCAGCAGCTCGGCCGAACGTGGCCCCGGCAACTCAGTGTGAACGAACGGATACTCCAACCTATTTTGATCGATGGGCGCAGCCATAATCCCCCCTGGACGGTTCACTTCGTCACCCGAATAGACGCATGTGGAAAGTGAGCCACCTGCTTGACTCAGCAG
>JALZDU010000065.1 GCA_030862405.1 Actinomycetota bacterium
TCTGCGGCACCAGCCCGCCGTAGTAGGAGTAGGCCACAAACAGCAGGCAGACGGCGGGCAGTACCCAACCGGTCGTCCGGCGGCAAGCCTCCAGCACCAGCGCCAGCAACACCGCGCCGGCCACCACATCCGGTGCGGCCAGGATGCCCTGGCGGTCGAGAAACGCGTCGAAACCGCCACCACCGGTCCCAAGCGGCACCGGAACCACCGGGTAGAGGCAGACCGCAACCGCCAACGCCGCGAGCGCGTAGTCGGCGGCGGTGGGGTTGTCCCGGCCCTGATTCCCGCGTCGACCCAGGGGGATGCCCGAGCGGTAGCACAGGAACACCAGTGGCAGCGTCGCGGCCAAGAACAGGATGAGCGCGAATTGGTTGCCCTGCGCCAGCGGCCAGAACACCTGGTAGAGCACGAATACCGCGATGAGCGCGCTGGCCGCGGTGATCCCGGTGGCGGCCAGTCCGGTGAGCCGGCGGGCGGGCCGCTCCGCGTCCTGGGCGATGACCGGCTTGTCATCGCTGCGGCCCACGTCCACCGCTGCGGTGGTCCCCGTCGAGCCAGGACCGTTGGACACGTCACAGACGGTATCGGTTGCGCCTAGCCCCAACCGAGTTCGTGCAGCCGGGGCTCGGAAATCCCGAAGTGATGCGCTATCTCGTGTACCACGGTCACCGCGACCTCGTCCACCAGCTCCTGCTCATCGCTGCAGATGTCGAGCAGGGCCTCGCGGTAGATGGTGATCCGGTCGGGTAGCACCCCGCCGTAGTACGAGTCCCGCATGGTGAGCGCGACCCCTTCGTAGAGCCCGAGCAATCCCGGATTGTCTGGGTTCCTGGGCTCTACCAGGACCACCACGTTGTCCATCGCCTCGGCGAGCTTGGCCGGGATGAGGTCAAGTGCCTCAGCGACAAGTTCTTCGAACCGCTCGGCGCTGCACCAGGTGCCCATCAGGGCGGTGGGGGGCCCGCAGCGCCGGTCGGTTCCGCGGGAGGCGCCACCACGGGAGCCGGTCCCGGGTTCCTCGGGGCGGCTGGGGCAGGTTCCTTGCCCACCTTGACGTCGCCTTTGACACTGCCGGTGACCGGGGCGAAGCCGGAACGGTCCGGCAGGAAGGCGCCGAGCCGGCAGTCCACCCGGGTGCTGCCGGCCCGCCAGCTTTCCGCCCGCAACGTCGCCCAGAACAGCGTAAGTCCCTTGTTCGCCGCCACCGCGGAGCCGCCGGTGAAGTCCTTCGCCAGCCGGGTGCACTCCTTGTCCAGCTGCCGGTCCTGCGCGGCTTCGTCGGGGTATCCGTCAGGAAATGCGCCCTTGAGGTCTACCACGCCGACCAGTTCCACAGCATGGGGACCTGCGCAATCGACTGGGTCACCCAAGGCTTTGCCGTCGTTGCCCAGGCAGGTGCCGGGAGGGTGCACGTCGGACTGGTCCTGCTGCAGCACGCTGCCGGTGGTGGCGAACAGCGTCCCGGTACGGCCAACGGTCTGCACCCCGCAGCGCAACGTCCGGTCCCCACTGAGCCAACCGGCCTCGCTGGGTTTGATCGCCCCCACGGTGAACCGACCGAAGGGGTCGAATCGGTCAGCCAGCGCCTGGGTGGTGCGCTGGGTGCAGAGCTCGGTCACCAGCTGCTCCCAGCGTGCGGCGTCCGGATAAGCGGCCTCGGCGCCGAAGTCGGTCAGCTCCAGCGTCCCGGTCACCTCGAACAGGTGCGGTTGCTGGCAGCTCACCTGGCTCGCGTCGACGGCGTCCGGCTTCTGCCAGGTCAAGCAGGTGTGTGCCGGCGCGCGTAGCGGCTGCGCAGCGGCCGGGGTGACGGGATCTGGCGCGATCACGGTGAGCAGGACGCCAGACCTCGTCGGCGCTGTAGCCGCCACCAGCGCCCCGAGCGCGCCCAGCACGGCCCCGGCAGCCATCAGCCTGATGCCACGACGGGGCCGGTGCCCAGCAGGGCTCACCGGGACATCGTGACGTGGCATCCGCACCATCTCGCCTACTCGATCGTGATAGCTGCGCTGCGCGGGTAGTTGCGCCACAGCCCGGCTGCGAAAGTGACCGTCAAGCGGGGCACCGCGAGGGTCTTGACCAGTTCTGGCCACCCTATCCGCGCCCCCGGGGCGCTGGCCACCGTTTTCGCAACGATCGGGGTTCACCGCCCGGTGTCCGCCGTCCGCCGGTTCTGCCTGCGTGCCTTGACGACCTCCATGACGATCGGTAGGACCGACAGCACCACGATGCCGATCAGGATCACCTCTACGTTGTCCTTGACGAACGTGATCCGGCCCAGCCAGAAGCCGAGTAGGGTTACTCCGGTGGCCCAGGCGACGCCACCGATCACCGAGTAGGTGAAGTAACTGCGGGGCTCCATCCGGCCCACCCCGGCAATCGCGGTGATGAAGGTGCGCACGATAGGCACGAAACGCCCCAGCACGATGGCCCGCGGCCCGTATTTCTCGAAGAAGGCATGTGTCTTGTCCACGTGCTCACGCTTGAACAGCCTCGAATCCGGCCGGTTGAACAGCGCTGGGCCCACCGTGAAGCCGATGAAGTAGCCGACGATGTTGCCCACCACGGCGCACACGGTGAGCAGCAGGCAGACCAGCCAGATAGGGGCACCGATGATGCCGTTGGCGACGAACAGCCCGGCGGTGAACAGCAGTGAGTCACCAGGGAGAAAGAAGCCGATGAGCAGGCCGCATTCAGCGAAAATGATGAGGCACAGGCCGACCAGCACGTACGGGCCCAGCATCCGCAGCAACTGATCGGGGTCCAGCCACGATGGCCCAAGCGCCAGCGACGTACCGGCCGTGCCGGCAAGGGAGGACGTCACCGCGTCACGGTACCGCCCACCTCAGACATGGCCGGCGCGGCGCCCGCCGTCACCAGACGCTGATCACCCCGGCCAGCCCACCTGCCAGCGCGCCCAGCAGCACCACCAGCGCGAGCACCCCCCAAACCGGTAACCCGCGCCGGCCCCGCGCCGGAGGATGACCCGGTACTTGCCTGGCATCGGGCACAGACCCCGTCGATGGCCCGGTGCCCAGGCCGGAGGCTTGGGCCCGCAACGCCGCGGCCAGCCGCCGCGGCACCTGGTCGCCGTTCACGGCAACCTCGTGAGTGGCATTGAGTGTGATAACACTGTTACGCACTCACGTGTCACCGTTGCTCCAGGATCCGTTGTAAGACGTCTAGGGCGCGGCTGGCGCTGGACTTCACAGTGCCGCGGCTGACTCCGGTGGCCGCCGCGATCTCCGCTTCGCTCATCCCCCCGTAGTAGCGCAGTACCAGCACCTCACGTTGTCGCGGTGGCAGCTGACCCAGCGCCGCCACCACCGACTGGTGCTCCGTGGTGAGCATTGCCAACGACTCCGCGGAGCGTGCGTTGGCCTGGTGTGGCGGGACGTAACCGCGGGCGGTCTTGCGACGGCGCAGCACCGAACGGGATCCGTTGACCACCGCAGTGCGCAGATAGCCCAGCGCGGCGGCCTCGTCGCGCAATCCCGCCCAGTGCCGGTGTAGCCCGGTGAACGCCTCCTGCACGACGTCCTCTGCGGTGGCCGGTTCGTCCACCAGCAGGATCGCCAGCCGCACCAGCCGCATCCGGTGTTGCCGGTAGAGATCCTCCAGGGTCAGCGGTGCCTCGACGGTGCCGTCGGCTGGGGCGTCAGCTGCGGCACCGGTTGGGACACCGGGCAGGGCGTCCAGCACTCGCAAGTGACCGAGGGTCATCTCGACCGAGTGCTGCACGGTTGCGCGGTCCAGCGGTTCGTCGGGGGCCACAGCGGAAACGTACTGTGGGCACGTCGGGCAGGCACCGCGCCCACCCGGTCGCTACTTGGGTGCGCCATACTGCCGCTCAATTCTGGCCGGGGCACAGCCCCAGCCGACAGCAGCGAGTACCGGAGGCCAGTCACCATGCCCATCGCGACACCCGAGGTCTACAGCGAGATGCTGGACCGCGCGAAGTCGGACCAGTTCGCCTATCCGGCCATCAACGTGACCTCGTCGGAGACGCTGAACGCGGCCCTGCGCGGGTTGGCCGAGGCCGGCAGTGATGGCATCGTGCAGCTGTCCACGGGCGGATCGGAGTTCGCCTCCGGCAGCAAGGTCAAGGACATGGTCGTCGGCTCGGTGGCGATGGCCGAGTTCGCTAGCGTGGTGGCCGCGAGATACCCGATCAACATTGTGCTGCACACCGACCACTGCCCGGAGAACAAGCTCGATACCTTCGTCCGGCCGCTGATCGCAATTTCCCAGGAGCGGGTCGCCCGTGGCGATGACCCGCTGTTCCAGTCACATATGTGGGACGGCTCGGCCACCGAGTTGCACCGCAATCTCGCCATCGCTGCAGAGTTGCTCGAAAGCTGCGCCAAAGCCAAGATCATCTTGGAGGTGGAGATCGGTGTCGTGGGTGGCGAGGAGGACGGTGTCGCCAACGACATCAACGAGAAGCTCTACACCACCGCCGAGGACTTCGAGCACACCGTCGACGCGCTGCGCGGCGGCGAGCATGGCCGCTACCTGCTGGCCGCCACCTTCGGCAATGTCCACGGCGTGTACAAGCCGGGCAACGTGAAACTGCGCCCGGAGATCCTGCAGATGGGCCAGGAGGTCGCCGCTCGTAAGCTCGGTCTGCCCGCTGGCTCCAAGCCACTGGACCTGGTATTTCATGGCGGATCCGGCTCACAGCTGGCGGAGATCCATCAGGCGCTCTCGTACGGGGTGATCAAGATGAACGTCGATACTGACGCCCAGTACGCGTTCACCCGTCCGATCGTCGCCCACATGTTCACCAATTACGACGGGGTGCTCAAGATCGACGGCGAGGTGGGCAACAAGAAGGCCTACGACCCACGGTCCTACCTGAAGGTTGCCGAGCAATCGATGGCCGCCCGCGTAGTGCAAGCCTGCGAGGACCTGCGCTCAGCGGGGCGCACCCTGGCCGGTTAGGGGCTCTTCAAGAACCCCCAACCCCCCTCGCCGCTGCCCTCAACGGCTACCAACCTTGACGACGGTGTGCGGCGCTGTCGGCAGTCCACGCGGCAGCACGGCAGGATGGAGTGATGAGCGTGCACGGCAACCTGCTGGGACCCAATCCGACGTTGCTGCCCGAGCAGCCCGACGCCGAGGCGGCTCTCGCGGCGGCCAATGACCCGGCGACGGCGGCCGCAGCGCACCCCGAGTTCTCGGCCGCCTGGGCGGCGCTGGCCGAACGGGCGCTCGACGAGGGCGACGCCGTCGCCGGCTACGCCTTCGCCCGCACCGGTTACCAC
>JALZDU010000073.1 GCA_030862405.1 Actinomycetota bacterium
GCCCGCGGCGGCGGCCGCACCTCCTACCGCGGGTTGGTGCAGGTCAACGAGGGCAGTCACCACTCTCGCTCCACGGTGAAATGCGACGCCCTACTGGTCGACCAGATCAGCCGGTCGGACACCTACCCCTACGTCGACATCCGCGAAGATGACGTGTCGATGGGGCACGAGGCCACCGTCTCCAAGATCAGCGACGATCAGCTGTTCTACCTGATGAGCCGAGGGCTGACTGAGGATGCGGCGATGGCCATGATCGTGCGCGGATTCATCGAACCGATCGCCCGCGAACTGCCGATGGAGTACGCCTTGGAACTGAACCGCCTGATCGAGCTGCAAATGGAAGGAGCCGTCGGCTGAGATGACGGCTACTACTGACCGAGCTGCCGGGCAGGGTCTGGTCGCGCACACGCACGGAGACGACGTGCCGATGCTCTCTCGGGGGCAGCGGTTCACCTCCTACGACGTGGACGCTTTCGAGGTGCCCACCGGGCGGGAGGAGGAGTGGCGCTTCACTCCGTTGCGGCGGCTGCGGGGCCTGCACGAGGGTGTCCAGGCCACCGGCGCTGCGAAAGTCATCGTGGAGCCGGTTGACGGGGTCGCTGTCGAGGAGGTGGACCGCCAAGATCCGCGGCTGGGACAGGGCGGTGTTCCGGCGGATCGGGTCGCTGCACAGGCCTGGAGTGCGACGGAGCGGGCCACCGTCGTCACCGTGGCGTCGGAAACACGCATCGAGCAACCGGTGATGATCACGGTTGCCGGCCCTGGCCCGGAGGAGGTCGCCTACGGGCACCTGCAGCTGCGCCTGCAGCCCTTCGCCGAGGCCGTGGTGGTGCTCGACTACCGCGGCAGCGGCACGTATGCCGAGAATGTCGAGCTCATCCTCGCCGACGGTGCCCGGCTGACCCTGGTCAACGTTCAGGACTGGGCTGACGACGCAGTGCACGTCGGCGCACAGCACATCCGGCTGAGCCGCGACGCGGTCCTGCGAGCGATCACCGTAAGCCTGGGTGGCGATCTCGTCCGGCAATCCCCGACGGTGACGTTCACCGAGCCCGGCGGCGACGCCGAACTGCTCGGCCTGTACTTCGCTGACGCCGGGCAGCACCTGGAACACCGGTTGCTGGTCGACCACGCCGTTGCCCATTGCCGGTCCAACGTCGCCTACAAGGGCGCGTTGCAGGGTAGTCCCGGACAGCCAGACGCACATACCGTGTGGATCGGGGACGTGCTCATCCAGGCCGCCGCCGAGGGCACCGAGACCTTCGAGGTCAACCGTAACCTGGTACTCAACGACGGCGCACGAGCCGACTCGGTGCCCAACCTGGAGATCGAGACCGGAGAGATCGTCGGTGCCGGGCACGCCAGCACCACGGGCCGCTTCGATGACGAGCAGCTCTTCTACCTGGCCTCCAGGGGTATCCCAGCCGAGCTGGCCCGCCGGCTGGTTGTCCGGGGTTTCTTCGGCGAGATCCTGCAGAAGATCACCGTCCCGCAGGTACGCGAGCGACTCGAGGCGGCGATCGAAGCCGAGCTCGAGGCGGTGGGGGCATGACCGCAATGCGGGTCTGCAGCCTCAATGACCTCAAGGAGGATCTGCCCGCCGGCTTCGAGGTCGACGGCGTCCCGGTGGTGCTGGTGCGCCAGGGCGAGCAGGTGTACGCACTGGCCGACGTCTGCTCGCATGCCGAGATCGCGCTGTCCGAGGGTGAGGTCACCCGTAAGGGCTTGGAGTGCTGGCTGCACGGCTCGTGCTTCGACCTGCGCACGGGAGAGCCGTCCTCACCCCCGGCCTCCGAACCAGTGGACACCTACGCCGTGCGGATCGACGGCGAGGACGTATACGTCGATCCCACAAACCCAACTAACCGCTAGCAGGAGCTGAGAACATACCGATGGCCACTCTGGAGATCAAGGATCTGCACGTCGAGGTCCGCACCGACGACGAACAGACTCCTGACAAGGAGATCCTCCGCGGCGTCGACCTGACCGTCCGGGCAGGGGAGACCCACGCGATGATGGGCCCGAACGGGTCGGGCAAGTCCACCCTGGCCTACTCGATCGCTGGGCATCCTCGATACCAGGTCACCTCCGGGCAGGTGCTGCTTGACGGCGCCGACGTGCTAGCGATGTCGGTCGACGAACGTGCCCGCGCGGGCCTGTTCCTGGCGATGCAATACCCGGTCGAGGTACCCGGTGTGTCGATGACGAACTTTTTGCGCACCGCGGCCACCGCGATCCGTGGTGAGGCGCCCAAGTTGCGCACCTGGGTCAAGGAGGTCAAGTCGGCGATGTCCGAACTGGACATCGACCCTTCCTTCGCCGAGCGCAGCGTGAACGAGGGCTTCTCCGGCGGCGAGAAGAAGCGCCACGAGATTCTGCAGTTGTCGCTGCTTAAGCCCAAGATCGCGGTACTCGACGAGACCGACTCCGGCTTGGACGTGGATGCGCTGCGGGTGGTATCCGAGGGTGTCAACCGGTACCGGGCCAACGGAGACGTCGGGGTGCTGCTGATCACGCACTACACCCGGATCCTGCGACACATCACACCCGACTACGTGCACGTGTTCGCCGGCGGGCGGATCGTGGAATCCGGCGGGCCGGAACTCGCAGAGGAATTGGAGGCTGGCGGCTATGAGCGCTTCGCCGTCAGGACGTGACAGGGGTAACCATCGT
>JALZDU010000077.1 GCA_030862405.1 Actinomycetota bacterium
GGCACGAGATCACGACTCGACCTTGGATAATCAGCTTGCCGAGCGAGCCGTTTACACCGTGGTCGAGGTCGCTCAACTCCTTTCGCTGTCGCGCGGCACTGCGTATGCACTGGTCCGCGACGGCACCATCCCCGCGCTGCGGCTGGGCGGTCGGTGGGTCATTCCACGTGCCCGTTTCCACGCCTGGCTCGACAGCCTGGATGTAGAACAGAACGGGGGGCGGCACTGATGGGCCACATCGTGCCCACCCAGGCCGGCGGGTACCGCGCGAACTGGCGTGATGCCGCCGGCCGGCAGCGGGCCAAGACCTTCCCCACGAAACGGGAGGCGAAGGCATACCTCGCGGAGGTCGAGACCGCGATCAGTCGTGGCCTCTACGTTGACCCACACGCCGGCCGAGTCCGGTTCGGGGCTTATGCAGCTCGGTGCCTCGCTGCGAGAAACGATGAGATCACCACGGTGGCGCGTGATGCCTCGATGATGCGCAACCACGTGATAGCGCGCTGGGGCACCACACCGCTGGCCAAGATCGATCACCTGGCGGTCCAGCAATGGGTCACCGAGCTGGGCGCTCGACTGTCGCCGGCCACCGTCGCCGAGTGCTATCGCCTCACCTCAGTCGTGCTGCGAAGCGCAGTCCGCGACCGCCTTATCGGGCACAATCCATGCGAGGGTGTGCGGCTATCCCGTCGCCGCCGTAAGGACACGGACGACCAGGTCATCACCCAACACGAGTTGATTACCCAGCTGCTCCCTGCAGTACCGGATCGGTATCGGGCATTGGTCGGCTTGGCGGGTGGGACTGGCCTGCGATGGGGCGAGTGCGCGGGTCTGCGGTGGGATGCCGTCGACCTGGCCGCTCGGACTGTGCGTGTGGTCCGAGTTGCGGTCGAGGTCTCCGGGCATGTCACGGACAAGCCCTACCCGAAATCCCGGGCAGGCCGCCGGATGGTGCCGCTGCCGGGGTTCGTGGTCGAGCTGCTGACCGAACACAAGTACCGCTACCCGCCCGATCCCAGCGGCCTTGCGTTCACCTCACGCAGCGGTGCCGCGGTCCGCCGCACCACCTTCCGCGCCAAGGTCTGGCGGCCCTCACTGGTGCGCGCCGGTCTGCTGGGCAAAATCGTGGAAGTCGGCGAGCACAAGATCATGGCGCACTGGCAAGACGATGCAGCCCGTGAGTGGTCAAAGGAGTTTCCCACTATTCGGCAAGCGATCGAGCACATCGTCAGACATGAGCACGGTGGGCTTAGATTTCACGATCTCCGCCACTCGTACGCCACCTGGCTCATCTCAGCCGGCGTGCCGATCAACGACGTCTCCGCGGTCATGGGACACGAGCAAACCTCGACCACGCTCGACCGCTACACCCACCCCTCACAGGACCGGGACCAGCGAGTCAGGTCAGTATTTGCTGACTTTCTGCTGACTCCCGCCTCCGAGGCGCCGCCGGAAACAGAAGAGGAGCCCACCGTTGGGGGCTCCTGACCTGGGCCGGAATAGGTCCGGCATTGACGATGTCGAACACCGAGCTTCGACGAACGGGAGCTGTTGGGTCCTGCTTAACCGTACCTAGGCTGCCGGGACTAGTCGCGGAGAACCGGTGCGGACCAGACGCGGGACCTGGCTCGGTGCCGGGTAAGCGAGTGAGATCAGGGGGCACACCTGCCTCTGACGAGGCG
This sequence comes from Actinomycetota bacterium, assembly GCA_030862405.1. GTDB lineage: Bacteria > Actinomycetota > Actinomycetes > Mycobacteriales > Pseudonocardiaceae. Next base: position 1,683 of record JALZDU010000077.1, read on the forward strand.
GCCGAGGGCTGGTGTTGCGAGCACCCGCCCACGGCCTTGATCGCCAACCCCTCTTGGGAGGGTGGAGACCCGATGCCAGACCCTACGCAGTTCGATCCGGACCGAGTTCGGGTGGTTCTAGATCATGGCGAGGTGGTGCAGTTAGACGGCGGCACACTCGTCCTGGAAGGCCAGGAATCCCCGAGCGTCGTACTTCGGCTGGCGCCTTGGCGTGCCCGGTCGGTGGCGAAGGTGCTGCAGGAGTGGACGTCGGTGTCGCGGATCTTCCACCACCCGACCCGACCGCATCTCGACGAGCTGCAGTTGTCGCGGACGCTGGAGCTGGCCGCTGCCGCGCTTGGTGGCGGCGAGGAGCCAATCGTGCGGTCTCCTCGCGGTTCGCGCGCTATACCCAACCGGCAACGCTTGGCTGCCGTGGCAGTCCTGGGTGAGCGTGAGGCGCGCCTTTCCGCAGTGCAACGCCTTGCCTTGGTCGATGCCGCTGCGTGGTGGCTCTCGGAACCCAACGGCGGCGAGGAATTTGCCTACGCACTGCTAGCTGCAGGCTGTGCCGCGGAGGCCACTACGGAACATGTTTACCTCGCCTTGATCACTTCATCCGACGAACCAGATGATGACGGCGAGGCTGTTTCCTCGTAGCTGCCGGTCGACAGACTCTACGGTGCACCAAACTTGCAAATTCGCTATGCAAAAAAGCGTGCCGTACCGGCTTGTGAGCAGACGAAGGTTATGCTGCAGTGTCGGTGAGATTCTCCCGCTATTCCCGGTGGTTCTCCTTGAGGGGGTAGTGGACGGCACGAAGTCGAACCGTTGACCTTCCGATTCAATTGAGAGTTATCTTATAGGAGTGAGCACTGGTATTTTGCTTGCCGGGGTTACGTCGTAGAGGCGGGAGAAGCACCCACAGCACTGGAATTATTGAACAGTCCGTTGGACACCCCTGGTGGTACGTCGGGCGAGCGGGCTGCCTCGGTTGCATGGATGCCAGCAGCATACGGTGACGTGATCTACTTTGGTGGCCTCGGCGAGCAGTGGTACAGCCCGAGCGGATACCAGCATGGCCAGCGGTGTCCAGTCCGTAGCGAGCGGAGGTCAGGCGGCCGGCGGGGACCAATTGACGTGGTGCAGATGATCCTTGGACATGCCTCGCCGGCAGTCACGAGGCAGGTCTACGCGCACATCATAAAGCGGGCCGCATCCGAGCAAGTCGACCGTGCAATGTAACTCCTGACTTGGCGCCGACGCTAAAAGTGCACGAACGTGGATCTCCCGGTCGCGTACATGCAGCGGATTTGCAGTGTCGCCAGGAAGTCGAGCAGATCATCGGCCGGTCGTGCCGGCAACAGGACAGCGAGCTGAGGATCACCGGGCACGTGTCGGCGGTAATCGAGCAGCTGCCGACGGCCATCCCAACAGCGTCGCGAGTCGCGGTGCCTTGGCTTCGTGGAGGACGTTGTCCGTGTAGTCGTAGATGTCTGTGTACAGATCCCGTAGCTCACCCGGGGCCTCAGTTTGTAGCGGTCCCACTTGTGTCCAGCTTGCTCCAGATAGAGCGCGAAGCGGGCGACCGGTGGCTGGGGCGCCGGGTTGATCGCAGTAGGTGCTGCGACCTGACCCTTTCGTGAGCAATCTGTGAGCAACCCGGCACGGTCGCAAGGTCGCCGGAGAACGACGATGGCCCGCACGCTGCGTCTGTGCAGATCACGGTCTATTCGGTCTAGCAGAAAAGAGGCCAGGGGCGGGGGTCGAACCGTTGACCTTCCGACTTTCAGGAGTTGGGATAATAATTCGCCGGATATCGTTAACGTCCGCGACCGGCACTGCCACATTGATTGTGAATGCTGATGAACGTAGGTGAACGTAGGCGGATGAGACCAAAGATGAGACCACGACGCGCACGCGGTTTTCAGGGATGCGACACTTGACCATGCGCTCGTCGGGCACCTGCTCCTTGGGCCAAAGCCTTTGAATTGGTCTACCCGGCCAGTCCCCACAGGGTAGTGAGAGCACGATGATCTTGCGCCGACGGGATCGTCTGTGACGGGTGCTGCGTGCACGATTCGTCGCGAGCTTAGGAATCTCACTACCGTGCCAAGTGGTACTGGTTGACTTGCGGATAGTCTGCACCCTGGTGCACCGCAGTTGACCGATACTGACGACCCCTACTTACAGCACGCGGACAGCACGACCGGTGCGCCATGACCCGGCTCCACCCTTCTACTGAGTGGTGGGGTTGTCGTTGCACTGTCGTCCTCTCACACACCGCCAGGCCTGATCCTGCTCCTCATTTCCATTTATCCAGCTAGGCTCCGCACGTAGCTTGTATCAGATGTTATTAATGTGACTTCCGAACAGGTCGTCATGACAGAATGGACCAACGGGGCACGTACCCTAGGCAAGTGGCGCCTTCAAGAGGGCAATACTGTGACGCACGTCGACTCGAGGTAGATCATTAAGGTATTGGTGACCTTATCGACCGAGTGCGCCTCCTTCAAGTGTTGTGCTATCAGGAGCCTGAGGTCATCCCTGGTGGGCGCGATGATCTGGCTGCCGCATTGTTCATGTCCACATTGAAACCGGTACACCCCTGCATTTGTAACGTCGATATTGGGCGGCGACTGCGATGATCGGAAGTTCATCTTCATACCCTAACTTTCGGATGACAGCCTGTGTCCAGTTCAGTGCTACGCTGTCCATATTAGGCTTCTGGAGGCGAGGCATGCCGGAGTCCCCTAAACTTGATTATGAGCTTGGGAACTACATGACTTGGCCGGGACAGAGCCGTTGAGCCGGGGTTTTGGTTGACCTTGATTAGCCGTAAAAGACCGTGAGTGTCTCCCCTGTAGGGCACGTGGAGGGCAACGGAGTTCTTGCCCGCTCGACCCTGCTCCTGCCCCGTTCCCTCGTCCTGACCGCTGTGCTCGTTGTGGTGACGGGGGCAAGGGTGGCGCTGCCGCCATCGCATCGCCAATGCCACGGAGTTAACGGTTCGGCGATCACGTCCAGGAGGTGGTCGAGGTCGGCGTGTCGCTTCCCGGGATGGGGTCAGTGTGGACGGTGCTGGTCGTGGCGCAAGGTTGGTGATCCTTGCTGCGCGGCGGGCGTTGCACTTGCCCAGGTTCCTCGTCGCCGTCTGCGGTGGTGACTACCCGGAACTGGCGGTGAGCTGGTCGGCGAGGTAATCGGGGGGCCAGTTCGGGGGTGGGGTGTCGAGGGTGTAGGTACCGGCGCCGGTGCGGCGCATAAAGCCCAGTCGAACCCATTCCGCGAGTTGGGTGAGCAGGTTGTGCTGCTTGACCTTGAGTTTCTTGGCGAGTTCCCAGCCATGCCACTCACGGCCGGGCTGGCTGAGCAGGATCGCGGTGACCAGCTGTCGACGGGTTGGCACCGGCGGCGTGGGCGGTTTGCTCCGCGCGGGCGGGCGGTGGCGGAAGGGGTGGTGGGGTTGGGCTGTGGGTGTGGGATGCGGCGGTGGGGTGTGCACGGTGATGTCGATGGTGACGATGTCGGTCGAGTGTGTGGGGCGCCCGTCGTCGCGGGCGTGGTAGCGCGAGGTGGTGCATTTGACGTTGCGGTTGCTGTAGCGCAGCCGGCGGGGCGGTAGGAGGGTGGCCAGCACGGCGTGGCCGATCGCCCCGAGCCGGTCTGCGGCACTGGCGGTGGCGGGGTCGGGGTCGATGCCGTGGGCGGTGATGAGTTGGTCGCGGGCAGTCTGGAGGGCGGTGGTGAAGCTGGCCCGATCTGGGTCGAGGCCGGGGCGGGTCTCGATCGCCTCGACCATGGCGGTACGCAAGAGTTGGTAGAGCGTCAGCAATGCCCAGATTTCCTGTTCGACTCCGGCGCGGTCTCCGGAGCGCAGGACCGCTCCGGTGAGCAGGGTGTGGCGCAGTGCGAGGTAGGCGGTCTCGATTTCCCAGCGTTCGTGGTAGAGCCGAATCAGCGCGGCGGCCGGGAACCGGCGGTCGTCGAGCAGGGTGGTGATCAGTCGGTAGTGGTTGTGCACGGCGGTGCCATCTGCCCCGCGCACCATGAGCTCGGCCTCGATGATCCGCACGGGCAACCCGGCCAGCTGGGACAGGTACGAGCCATCCGGCAGATGGCGCAACACCGCGGGTGTGCGGGCACAGCCGGCGCGGACGAGCAGTTTCGCGCCGGTGCAGTCCACCTCGGCGAGGAAGGATGCCGAGTCGAAGGCTCGGTCGGCCAGCAGCAGCATGCCCGGACCCAGCAGCCGCAGCAGCCGCCGGGCCAGGTGGGCCTCGTCGCGGTCACCGGGCGTGCCGATAGCCCCGCCGATCACCGCCCCGAGCAGACCCCGGGTGCCGGTCTCGACCAGGCACATCAACCGCAGCGTCGGATAACCGGCGAAGGCCAACCGGTACCAGATCCGGCCGATCCAGCAGCGGTTGCGGTCGGTGTCGGGGATCTTCAGCGAATTAATGCCGTCGAATGCCACCGTGCGCATCCCGGCAAAGCACACCCCCGGGGTCCGGGGCTGCGCCAGCGGCCCGGCGACCACCTCGAACAACGCCTTAAACGGGGCCGCACCCAGCCGGCGGCGCAGCTCCCGCAACGCCTTTTCCGACACCGCTGGCACCACCATGCCGGCACCGGCCAGGCCTGCGCACAGCTTGGCCCAGACGCGGGCATAGCCAATCTGTGGGAACAACCCCAGTGCGAGTACGAAATACACCCCGGTCCGCGAGGGCAGGGCGCGCAGCCGCTGCTGGGTCGTGCGGGTCTGCGCCAGCACGTCATCAACGAGCTCGAAGGGCAGGTGGCGGGTCAGCTCACCGAGATGACCCGGGGCGAACACCCCGGTAGCGACGGTGAGCGTTCGGGTCAAGGTCGTGGTCATGACAGACTGCGCGGGCAACGGGACCTCTGGCGATGTGTAGGGAAGATCGTGATGGGTCCGACCGACCTACCAGAGGTCCCGTCGCCCCAGTGACCCGCCGCGATGCGACACGCCACGATCTCGGCAAGCAATCAGTCGATAGGCCACCCACCAGGCGACCTCTTCCCGCCCACTCTTTCGGGGTAGTAGCGCTCACGACGGCGACCACGAGCGCCGTCCACACTGACCCGGCAAGCGACACGCCCCACGCATCCTGGACATGACCACCGAACCGTTAACTCCGTGGCATTGATCGCATCGCGACGCCGATAGGCGCCCTTGCGGCCGTCACCACGGCGTGGATACTGATCGGCCGAGGGAACGTGTGGCAATGTCAACCCAAACGGCACTGTTGCGTTCGCCGATGGTGGGCGCGGGCAGGCTGTGCTGATGCGTCGTCGCCACTGTTGGCTGCCAGCACCGTGGTCCAGCTTCGCCGGATTCCGGTTCCCACCGGAGGTGATCACCGTAGCGGTGCGCTGGTACTTGCATGCGCCACGAGGCGCCTTGTCGTATCCCCAGCGCAGCTGGGAGGAACTCGAAGGGAGGTTCTTGGGTCCGATGGCTTACCTGGACGCGAAAGCGCGAGGGAACAGTAGCCTGCCAGAAAAGCAACGGTCGTGTTCAGGCGTATGAAACGAGGTGTTGCGGG
>JALZDU010000081.1 GCA_030862405.1 Actinomycetota bacterium
TGATACCCTTGATCTTCGATGACCTGGCCGCCTCGCTGAGCCGGGTGCCGCCGCAGTTGGGGCAGGTCGTGAAGGTGACCGCCCGGTCCACGAACGCCCGGATATGCGGCTGCAGCGCCTCCTTGTCCTTGGACAGGAACGACTTCTGGACCTTGGGGATCAGCCCCTCGTAGGTGAGGTTCACGCCCTCGACCTTCACCTTGGTCGGCTCCCGGTAGAGGAAGTCGTGCAGCTCCTTCTTGGTGAACTTGCGGATCGGCTTGTTCGGGTCGAGGAAGCCCGACTCGGCGTAGGTCCGCACTGTCCACCAGCTGTCCGACTTCCAGCCGGGGATGGTGAACGCACCCTCGGCAATCGACTTGGAATCGTCGAAGAGCTGGGTGAGGTCGATGTCGGTGACCGTGCCTCGGCCTTCGCAGCGCGGACACATGCCGCCGGTGATGCTGAAGTTGCGACGCTCCTTCACGGTCCGTCCGGCGCGCTCTAGGGTGACCGCACCCGCTCCACTGATCGAGGGGACGTTGAAGGAGAACGCCTGGGGCGAGCCGACGTGCGGTTTCCCGAGTCGGCTGAAGAGGATGCGCAGCATCGCGCCTGTGTCGGTGGCGGTGCCGACCGTGGAGCGGGGGTCGGCGCCCATTCGCTGCTGGTCGACGATGATCGCGGTCGTCAGCCCGTCGAGTACGTCGACTTCGGGCCGCGCCAGCGTTGGCATGAAGCCCTGCACGAAGGCGCTGTATGTCTCGTTGATCAGCCGCTGCGACTCCGCGGCGATCGTGCCGAACACCAGAGAGCTCTTGCCCGAGCCGGAGACGCCGGTGAACACCGTCAGCCGGCGCTTCGGGATCTCGACGCTGACGTCCTTGAGGTTGTTCTCGCGCGCGCCGTGCACGCGGATCAGATCGTGGCTGTCGGCAACGTGCAGCGCAGGCGCCTGCGTGTCCGTCCTCGTGGCCATACTCATCGTGTCTCCATCTGTTGGGCGGGGCCGGCTTCGCGGTCTCCGTCGGCGTCGCCTGGCTCGATCTGACCAGCTTCGAGCAGTACGTGCTGCTCTGGCTGACCGACTTAGGAGACACGTTTTAGGGCAGGGCGGAAAGTAGGGCCAACCTCACCGGCCAGCTGACGACAGCAGCGACAACGCACGTAACCCGGGCACAAGCAGCACTGCGCGGCAGCCGAGTCGCGACGCAGATCGAAGGCCGAAAGGCCGAACTGCATGCTCCTGGGGTTACCGAGGGCTACCGCGTCCCGTCGGCGCCCAAGAGTAGCAGGTAGCACAGGGGTCGAGGTCATTCAGCCTCTGCCAGCAGGATACTAATGCCCTGCTGCTTAGTCGAGGCCGGGAAGGAACCGAAGCAGGATCACCGACCGAGCGTTCTCTACGATGGCGTAAACGATTCATCCCTTATCGCTGCCAATTGGGATTGACCATTGATCAAATTGCGGGTCGTATTGCTTGTCTGGATTTCCGATGGGGTTTTCCAGCAACTTTTGGATGCGCCGGTCGGCCAGTCGTCGCGTGGTCTCGAGAAGGTTGGTGTACTGTTCGCCAGCTTCCGTGACCAATGTTAGCGCGCTGAAGTCACCGGCCTTCGCGCGTTCGATCTGCTCGCGTCGTTGGCGGTGAGTGGATTCGCTGCCATCATGGCCACTGCCTGCCAGTGGGCCAGCACCGTCTGCGGCCCTGGCAGGTCGAGGTTCTGCGCGGCCAGTGCGAGTGCGGAGCGAAGCTCTTCCTCAAACTGCCCGCACCTCTCGGGCGCATGTGCAAGCAGAGCTGCCCGGATCGCTGGACCCGATCGCTCGACCACCGTCGGGGTGTATTTGGGTGTATCGGTCGCGACGTGCCTTCGCTCGTTGCCGCTCACAGTCAAGCAACGATGGCTGCTGCCGAGGGGAAACGGTCGGTAAGCGACTGCCCGTTGATGAGCCCTCCAGACACGGTCGGCCAGCCGCTTCGAGTACTAGACCACCCAACCACCTCCGCGAAGGTCGATGAGCTGACTACGCGGACTGTATGACCGCACGACCGGCCATCAGTGCGACATCCCTCAGCTGTTCGGTGGTATGTACAAGCAGCTGGCCACCACCCTGTTCACTCCAAGAGCCGCGGGGTGGTGGCCGGGATCGCGATCAGCATGGTCACCGAGGCTATACCACGGCCCGGACTGCGGTCCGGGAATCATCAGCCCCCTTGGTCCCCTGAAGCCATGGACGGGCTCTGCGGATCGGCATTCGGCTCGCCAGAAATACCGGCGTCGAGCCGATCCTCACGGTGTGACTCTTCGGAATCGGTTAGCGATGGCTCGTTTCCCGCCGTGCTAGTCGACATTCCGGCACCGTGTGGGCCACTCGGCGTTGTATCGGTGGCGGAAACGCCTTCGCGGTCGTCACCCGTCGCCGTACCCGTGGCGTCTTTGACCTTGCCCTTCAACTCTTCGACCTTTTCCTTGGCCTTGTCGGCGAAACCCATAGTACTACTCCAAGTATATCGTGCAGCATTCGGACATAGGAGAATACCCTGTCAGGGAAGGCGCTAAACCCACGTGTCTTGACGCGATGAGCCACCTTGACGGTGAACTGACACCACGGTTGCCGCTAGCCGCTCAGCTACTGATCAGCGAGCCGGATGGACATGCACCTTGACAAGAGGCCGCCAACGACCCCAGCGTGGGCTTGGGTACCTAGGCGTTGGCGCAGTACACCGGCCGACGGTAGGTCAGGTTACCTCGGCGCCGCATATCACTCTGTGGGCACAGCACTGGTCTATTCGATGAACGCGGGTGGACTGGGGTTGCTTTCGTTCCAGGTCCGGTCGAGTGCAGTCAGGTAATAAATGTATGCGTGGCCGGGCTGCGCGGTTTCGTCCGTGTAGGTCTGTCGCACCCCGTTTGTCGCCCGTTGAGTGGTCAGCAGGTGGGTGGCGTCAGCGAAGCGGCACGGGTGGGGGAGGGCTGGACCGTCGAAGCGGTAGATGGCGTACGAGGTGGCCGTGCCGGACGCTGGGCTCTGATTCTGGGGTAACCAGGCGAGGGTTACCGCACCGGTACCGGCGTCGCGGGTCGCAGCGGTGACGAGCGGGGCGAGTAGCGGCTGGGACGGCAGGTGCGCCATGCGGGGGACGAGTGCTGGCCGGAAGTAGTGACCGGCGACGTAGCGGCTGACGCCGCCGATGGGGTCGGCGCGTACGTCCTTGGCGCTGAAGTGCATGTCACCGAGCACTTCTGGATGGTCGCGATTGAAGGTCAGGTGACGACTCATCTCGGCGGGGTCCAGCCACGCCCCGGTGGTGCCGATCTTGTAGTCGGCTTGGCCGATGTAGAGCTGTACCCGGGTGCCGGACACGACGTCGGACCACCACGGGACGACGACGGAGTAGTCCGCCGGGCCGAAACCGATGTTCCAGTACACCTGGGGCACGATGTAGTCGATCCACTGCTGCTTGACCCACAGCCGTGTGTCGGCATAGAGCGCGTCGTAGCTACTTTGCAACCCGTTGGTTGGCGAGCCGATCGGGTCGGTCGCCCTGTTGCGCCAGATTGCGAACGGGCTGACGCCGAATTTCACCCACGGCTTGAGACCCTTGATGCGCTGGCCGAGTTCCTGAATCAGGAGATTGACGTTGTTGCGGCGCCAATCGGCTTTGTTGGCGAACTCAGCGCCGTAGCGGACGTAAGTGGCGTCGTCGGCAAAGTCCTGCCCGGCGGCACGGTAAGGGTAGAAGTAATCGTCGAAGTGCACACCGTCGATGTCGTAGCGGGCGACCGCGTCGAGGATGGCATCTTCGACGAACCGGCGTACCTCCGGGTTACCGGGGTCGTAGTAGAGGCGGCTACCGGCGGCGTTGACCGGGTAGGCCACGGCCCACTCGGGACGCTGGCGAGCCGGATGGTTGGGCGCAAGCTTGCCGATGTCCGGCCCAGCGCCGCCGGGCATGCTCACCCGATAGGGATTGAACCAGGCGTGGAACTCCAGATTGCGCTGATGGGCCTCGGCGACGAGAAACGCAAGAGGGTCCCAGCCCGGGCTCGCACCATCACGGTGGCCGGTCAGCCACTCCGACCACGGCTCATAGGGTGACGGCCACAATGCGTCTGCGGTGGGCCGTACCTGCACGACCACCGCGTTATGGCGGTGGCGCTGGACAAGATCCAGCCAGGCACGGTACTCGGCCTGAACGGTCTCAGCGGAAAGGCCTGGCCGGCTGGGCCAGTCGATGTTGGCGACACTGGCGATCCACATGGCACGCAGCTGCCGCTTGGGGGTGGCGGGCTCTGGCGTGCACGGGCCTTGACCAGGTGCTGCACGGGCCAGCGGTGAGGGTGGCGCGGGCTTGGCTGGCAGGCCGACCGCGA
>JALZDU010000096.1 GCA_030862405.1 Actinomycetota bacterium
GGTGCGCGCACCCGAGTAGTCCCCGAGCGCCCACAGGGTGTGTGCGAGACGGCCCGTGGTGGTGAGCGAGTCGGGGTGGTCCTCACCCAGGACCCATCGGCGCCGCGTGAGCACGTCCTCTTGTATAGTGCGCGCACCCGAGTAGTCCTCGAGTGACCGCAGGGTAAGGGCGAGGTGGTCAGCGGCGCGGAGGGTGCTGGGGTGGTCCTCACCTAGATCCTGCAGACGGTGGGTGAGCACGTCCTCTTGCACGGTGCGCGCACCCGAGTAGTCCCCGAGCACCCACAGGGCAAGGGCGAGGTTGTCCGCGGCATCGATTGTATGCGGGTGATCCTCACCCAGGACCCGACGGCGGCGGCACAGCACGTCCTCATGGATGGTGCGCGCACCCGAGTAGTCCCCGAGTTCCCGCAGGGCAAGGGCGAGGTTGTTCGCAGCATCGATTGTATGCGGGTGATCCTCACCCAGGGTGTGTCGCCATCGGCGGTGGGCGTGCTGAGCTAGGGCAACGCTGTTCCGGTTGTCGCCTGCGGAGTGCAGGTACTGAGCTAGCTGGGTCACGGCTCTGCGGGTGTGGCCGTCGTCGCTATCGACCAGGTTGGTGGCCAGTGCGTGCGGGTAGAGCTGGGCGTATCGCGCCCAACTTGTGGGGTCGTCCGGATCGGCCGGGGCTGCGGACACGAGCGCGGCGTGCACTGTCCGGCGAATCTCGTCCCTCTGGGTGGGGGGTGTGTGGTCGCGGAGCACGGCCTGGACCAAGCGGTGCATCACCACACCCTGGTCGACCAGGCGGACCAGACCCAGCCGGGTGATCCGTTCGATCACCCGACCGCGGGCGAGGGGGTCAGCGGCCAGCGCAGTCAGACCCGACGGCACGAGTGGCGCCGCGCCGGGTCCGATCAGGTCAGTCGGGATTGGCTCCGGCCCGAGAAACGCCCACAACCGCAGCAGCAACACCGCGACCGGATCGTCCAGCTCCTCGATCGCCACCGTCCAGGTCGCGGCTACCGGCACCGGATACCCCACCGGTGTGGCTTCGGCGAGGATGTCCCGGGTGCGGTGCTTGACCGCGTCGGCATACTCCCCGGCGCCCATCCCGGACCGGGCCAACCACGCCCCGGCCTGCTCCAACGCCAACGGAAGATCCCCAAGCAGCTCCGCGATCTGCTCCGCCTCGCGGTCGGACAGCCGCGGAGCCCGAGCGTGCAGCAATGCCGCCGCCTCCGCCCGGGGCAGCACGTCCACCTCCACGGTCCGCGCCACCTGCGTCCACGCCGGATCCCGCGACGTAATCAGCACATGCCCCCCGCCGCCAGCGGCCGTCAACAGCCCCGCCAAGTCAGAGGGTGCGCCGGCGTTGTCGGCGATGACCAGCCAACGGGGAAACCTGTCCCGGCGGCGCAACACCTGCGCCACCGCCTCCGCCGAGTCCTGCGCCTGCCCGGGAACAGCGACACCGACCTCGGCGGCCAGCGCCGCCAGCGCGGCAACCACCTGAGCCGGTTGCTCCGCCGGGACCCACCACACCAGATCGTAATCGGTTGAATGCCGATAGGCGTACTCCACCGCCAGCTGGGTCTTGCCCACCCCACCTAGGCCATGCAACGCCTGCGGCAACACCGCCGCCGTCGCAGACCCGCCAGCGAACCTGCCGCGCAACGCCTCTAGCTCACCGGCCCGGCCGGTGAAATTCGGATTCCGCGGCCACACCGTCCCCCACACCACCGGCGGTCGCGGAAACACCGGCTCACCCCCTGCCCCGGGCACCTCGCCTTGCCCCGGCGGGAACAGCGGTTCGGCCTCGGGTTTGAGCCGCTGCCCCCGGACCGCGCTCAGCAACCTGTCCCGGGCGGTCTCCCGGTCCACACCGAACAGGTCCACGGTGACCAGCTGCCGCAGCAGGCCCTCCCGGGCGCAGTCCTCCACCCGGAACGCCAGCAACCGCCGATTCTGGCCTTCCGGATCAGCCGCCCAGGCCGCCTGCCACTCCGCCGCAGCGAACACCGACGTCAGGTATGCCGCCGACAGCACTGCCACCGTCCGCGAGGACCGGCGCGCCGCCTCGTGCATCTCGGCGACGAAATGCCCTCCCGGCCCAAAGTCCCACGCCTGCACGAGCACGCGGAAACCAGCGTCCTCCAACACCCAGCCGATCCACTCGGCCCACCGCTGATCCGAGCGGGTGTAGGAGACGAAGAAATCCGGACCGCCACCACCGTCTCCGTCGGGATCACCGATCACCCGTGCAGCATCCCACCAGTGACCCACCACCCGAACACAAACCCACACAAACAGGGTGGACCCCGACCGCTGGCTCTCCTGACGTTTCTGTGGGCGTAGGTGCATGATCAATAGGGGCGCACGCCGTACCCCTGTCTAGAGTTCCGGGCCTCCGCTACCGCAGGGGTGACGAGCGGCAACGCCGGCAGTTGCTTTGGCTGGCCCTCGCCGTCGGGCTGGTGCTGCTCGTCTTCGTCCCCTGGGGCCTGTTCCAGGC
>JALZDU010000099.1 GCA_030862405.1 Actinomycetota bacterium
GGACAGACCAGGGCGGGTTCGGTGATTGCCACGTCGGTCACCATGGCAGTGTCGAGCGTGATCATTCCAATCCCGTCGGCTGCGGCGAACCGGTTCGACGGTAGTTGTGGTGGCGCGGTGGCGCGGATGGCGACGACGCCTAGGGGTCGCTGCCCTGCAGTGATTACGTGGACGCCCACCACGTCGAGGAGCCTCGTTAACAGAAGGGAATGAGAGGAGCAGGGCCAGGCCGCGGCGGTGAGCTGACGACAGTGGTGACGACAACGCAGGCGACAATCTGGCACCACCAGCATCGTGCGGACCCGGGTTGCGACGCAGATCGAGGGGTGAAGCGAGCGGTTGCATGCTTCTGGGGGCAAGTGCGCTTCGTACCTAGTCAGCGCCCAAGCCGCCACCGCGCGACCGCGGTTCTGATCAGAACGAGCAGCATCGTGCCCGCCCTCTAACACCCGCCAGCGAACGCGATACGCACACGTCACGCGGTCGATCAGGGGCATGCACGCGCCTGTTAATCGCAGGCGCTGCGCCCTCTCCGAGCCGCGTCCACAGGTGAGCGTCGTCAGCGAGCTGTCACTGGAAGCGGCGATTGAGGTTGATTTCGATCGCGACGGCGACTCGGAAGGAGCTTACCGTGAAGTCACTGCGTACCCATATGTATTTGATTGCTCCGCATGTGGTCTAGGGGCGACCCCCAACTGGTAGCTCTCTATACGGGTACAAACTGTACACTTTGACAACGCACGTCATGAACAGCCGGGTAAGCCCAGCAGCACGGTGCAATTGTGCCCTATCGTGTGGCACAGGTTTGCGAGGAGTTGATCGTTTGTATAGCAGCACCGCCCCGACCCGGCATCGACCTGAATTGCGGGCGCAATCGCAGGGGCACGTGCATATGACAGGGGATGGGGTGGTACCTAGCTGGTTGCACGGGGGTGGTGGTCAGGATGATTCAGTGGTAGTTGGCTCGGTGGTTGTCAACAGCTGGGGATTGGCGCACACTGAGGCTACGGTGAGATATCCCATACGACCCGGCTTCACATGACGTCAGCCGGTCCGAATGGGTTGTTGGGTGTCTGCATGGGTGCCCAGTTCGCCGATTACGTCAGCGCTACCCCCTGGACGCTGGCGTACGGACCGCCGACCGGATAGCCCCCATTCCTCCTCACACCCGGTCGGTGGTCCTTATTACACGGCCCATCCGGGCCGGAAGCAGGCTGTCACCACCGACGATACGGCTGCCGGTACTGTGGAGAAAGACCTTGTCAGGCAACCCTGACAAGCCAGACCCGATCAAATCCGTCAGCGAGTCGTCAGCAGAAGCGACGCAACCAGTACGTACAGATCGATACACACCGGCACGTTGCCCCAGTTCAGCGGCGCGCAATGACACTCCCACGTACACGAACGCATGGCCAATCAGCGTTCACACAGAAGTGGACACCGATCTGAGGACAGGACTTTCCGGCGGCTCTCCGTCCGGAATGGGAGAGATCCCATGGCGGGACGAACTAGATGGCCCACGCCGAGGGAACGCCTCGGATCCGTGTGAGTCATTCTCGTCGGTCTGCTACCGCATAACCGTTGAACCGCTCGGGATGGTCATCGACGTCGGTCGGCGAGTCCGGATGCCACAGCGGCAGGTACACCGCTCCGGGGGCCACCAGGTCGAACCCATCGAGCAATGCCTCGATCTCCAGGCGTGAGCGCCTGGTAAATGGAGCAGTGGTGCGCCGGTAGAGCTCGGTGGCCGGCTCGAACAGGTCAGATCGGCCGCCGTGGCTGGCGTGTGAGACGACGAGATAGCTTCCGGGCGCCATCCTCTTGCGGTACTGAGCGACAATGTTCGCCGGGCCCGCGTCATCCGGGATGAAGTGCAAGATCGCTACCATGAGCACGCCGATCGGCTGCGTGGGATCGATCAGTCGCCTGGCCCGCGGGTCATCGAGGATCGCCGTCACGTCGCGCAAGTCAGCCTGGATGACATCGGCGTGCTGGTTGCCGGTCAGGATGGCCCGGCTGTGCGCAACGGCGACCGGGTCGATGTCCACATAGACCACTCGGGTCTCAGGTGCGGCGGCCTGGGCGACCTCATGCACGTTGCCCTCGGTGGGAATGCCCGAGCCGAGGTCCAAGAATTGGGTGATGCCTTGCCCGACCAGGTAACGCACCGAGCGGCGCAGAAACGCGCGGTTGGCCTGCATGATCAAAGGC
>JALZDU010000100.1 GCA_030862405.1 Actinomycetota bacterium
GGTTCACCGCGTTGACGATGATCGATGTCGTGGGCCCCACGGGATCGTCAGAGGCGTAGATGGCGGTGTCGCCGAACCTGTTCTGCAGGGCATAGGTGTTGTCGATGAAGTTGCGGACGTCGTTGTCGAAGCCGCAGCCGGCAAGTATCAGAGCCGCCGCGACCAGGGCCGTGGCCACCGACCGTGCTCTCATGGCGACCCTCATGGGGGAGTCCACTTGCTTCGCGTGGTCACGATCGAGCGTGTCTGCTCACCGGGATACAGATGCCAGCTCTCCCACGACCAACCGCCGGCAGGCAGCGAGCTGGCGGTCATCGCGGTCATCGCGCTGCCGGCGCCGGGGAACGTTCCGCACAGCCACGAGTCGCTGCTCTCGGCAAGACCGCGCAACCTCGCCGCGATTTCTTCGAGCGCGGCGCGTGGCATTTTTCTGGTCACCGAGACCAGTTGGTAGCCGCCCAGCCGCGCGCGCCGGGGCAACTTCTGCCCACCGGCGTCGACGGCGTCGCAGGACACCTGCTCGGTGAGGTGGTGACCGGGCAACATCGCGGTGACGACGTGCGAGGCCCCCAGCACCCCGAGGATGAGCTGGCCGCCGCGACCATCGCGAAGGCTGGTCTCTGCCAATGCCGCGGGAGCCGGTGCGTGCAGTAATAGGCCCAGTGCATCGGCGGCGACGTCCCGCGGCTCCACATTCAACAGGTGCACGCTCACGATTCTGGCGCCGAGTGATAGACCGTCAGCTCGCCAAGCGTGATCGACCGGCCGGTCGAGACTTCCCACGATTGCGTCGGCGCCCAGCGCTCAAACGCGATCATTCCGGTGCCGTCGGACGTTGCGTAATCGGCGTAGTCGACCGACCCGCTCGGTGGTGTGCCAGTGGTCCCCTCTGCGGTGTAGGACGCCTTGCCGCGCTCGATCTGCCGGTGCACCCGGTCGTCGAGGATCACCTCACCGTCTGGGGTCAGGCCGGTACCCTCCCGCCGCTTCCACAGCGTCATCTCCAGCTCGCCCTCGTCGTCTTCGACGCTGAGCCAGCGGCGTCCGGTGGAACCGTCCAGGAGGTGCTCCCGCCACGTGATGCCGCCCTCATTGAGGAAGATGGTGCCACGCACGACGTGGTCGACCCCGGCGTAGCTGACGATGTCGCCCACGCCGATCTTGTGCGGATCGTAGATTTCTGGTTGGTTCGCGAGCGGGTCCACCCGGGGCGCCCGTGCGGATTTCGCGAACTTGGATCGGGATCGCAGCATGAAGATGATCACGGCGGCTATCACGGCTAGTATGAGGATGACGAGCAGTACTTTCATCGGTTGTCTCCTGGCGACCTGCGAACGGACAAACCCGACGGTATCGCTTGACGGCACCGTTGGAGACCACAAGTGCCCTCTGCAGCGTTGGTACTCCGCCGCCTGCCACTGCGGCGCCGGACCGCCCAGGCGACCAGGCCGGCCCAGGCGAGCAGTGAGCGTTGTCAGACTGTGGTGACTGAGTTGGCCTGAATCGCCGGGTCGCCGTCGAAGTCCTCGAACTCCTGGTCAACCAGATCCAGGTCGAAATCCTTCTCGTAACCGCGTACCTGGAACTCCTTGACCGTGCCGCTCACTCGCACACGCTGCCCTTCCACCAGGCCGGGGGGCAGGTTGGCTCCCACGACGAGGATGGGGTTCTCTCCGATTTCCTCACCGCCAATGGTGAACGCGTTCGGTGAGATGATCGTGGCGACCTCACCGGTCACTCGTACCTGCTGTCCGAGGCGGCCCTCGAGGTTTTCCTGGGCTACGCCCCCTTGGCCCTGTTCATTCAAGTTCGGCTGCTCTTTCACCACCGCGGGCGGATTGAGCTCTGCAGGATTACGGATCGTCTCATCGCCGCTGCCGCAGGCGACCAGAGGAAGAACCGCCATGGCAACCACGCCGGCAGCGTAACGCACAGTCATTGATGCTCCACCCCTCATCGGTCACAACAAAAGTAAGCATTTCCGCGAAACTAGCCGTTCGTGTTCTCGCGCCTTTGCGCTATGGCGCTGCCCCGGTATCGCGGAAGTGAAAGTCTCCCTTCAGGGAGAGCGTCGCCAGCTCCGCGTTGCGCCAATATAGCCGATGGTGAGGTGCGCCTACGTCGAGGAGGCCCCGCGTCGAGGGGGCACCGACCGCGCTGGCCAGCGCAGCGGTCCGCACGAGGTTATAGCGGGACGGGGTTCTCGTGATCCACCATGGCCGATGACTACCCCCGGCCGTCCGTGGGAAACCGAGGTATGAAGGCGTTACGACATTTCGATGCGAAGGATGTCCCATGCCGAAATATCCCGAACAGGTTGATCATGGGACGCGGCGGTATCTCTGCACGCGGCCGCGGACCGAGCAGTGACACCGACCTTCCGGCTCGGGCGCATTGCCGGTGTCCAGGTCGGTGCGAACTGGAGTGTGCTGGTCATTCTGGCGTTGATTGTGGTCGGGCTGGCTGCCGGGCGGCTGCCCTTGGTCGCGCCGGGACGGTCGGCTTTGACCTACGCTGTGACCGGGGCGCTTAGCGGGCTGGTGTTCCTGGCGTCGCTGCTAGCCCATGAGGTCTCACACGCCGTGGTGGCCCGGCGCAACGGGATAGCCGTGGAGGGCATCACCCTGTGGCTATTCGGCGGCGTCGCCCAATTGCGCGGGGAGGCGGCCAGTCCGGGTGCTGACCTGCGCGTTGCCGGTATCGGACCGGTGGTGAGCGCTCTATTGGGCGGCGGCTTCTTCGCTGCGGGCGCGGTGGTCGCTGCCATCGACGGTGGGCCGCTGTTGCTTTCCGCGTTGAACTGGCTCGCGGTGATCAATGTGGTCCTAGCAGCGTTCAATCTGATTCCGGCCGCACCGCTGGATGGTGGCCGGGTACTGCGCGCGGTGCTGTGGCGGGTAACCGGTGATCGGCGACGGGCGGCGGTGATTGCGACTCGGGCCGGCGTAATGGTCGGTTTCGTGCTGATCGGGCTCGGGCTGGCACAAGTAGTGCTGGGGCGCGGGTTCGGGGGGTTGTGGCTGGCCTTGATCGGGTGGTTCCTGGTGAATGCGGCCCGCGCCGAGGAGCAGGAGACTGTCTGGCAGTCCGCACTCGCCGGGATCCACGTTGCCGATGTGATGACGCCAGACCCGGTCACCGCGTCACCCGAACTCACCGTGCAGCAGTTCATCGACGACTACCTCATGCGGCACCGGTTCAGCACGATCCCACTGGTGGACTCGGCCGGCCAGCTCGCCGGACTCGTGACCTTGAACCGGATCCGGCAAGTTCCCGACGGGCAGCGCGCAGCGACCCGGCTCGCTGATATCGCGTGCCGACCCGCGGACCTCCCGGCCGCGGCGGCCCAGGAACCGCTTACCGACCTGCTGCCGAGGATGGCCGGTTGTTCCGACGGCCGCGCTGTTGTGCTTGACCTGCAGCGCCGGTTGGTCGGCATCGTGTCCCCGTCCGACGTGGCACGCGCCGTCCAGGCCGCTGAACTGCGCAGACCGGTCAGTGGCAGGACCTGAGCCACTCAAGCGGCTGCCGCGGCACGGCTTATGGTTTGTCCGCATGACGTGGCTCGATGTCCTCGGTATGCGGCGAGCCAGCCGGGGACCGCATGCGTCTACAGGCTCTGGTCGGGAAATCGCGGCGGTGACCGCGGTTTCCGCCGCCGGTGGGTTACTGCTCGCCAGGGTGCTGCCGCCGTTCGCGTTGACGTCCGTCACGGTGCTGACCGGCGGAACGATCCTCGGATGATGTCGAGCACGATAATCCCGGAGGTGTCTGGCAAGCCCATCTCGCCACTGGCCTCATCACTGCGCTGGGATTCCCTGCCGCCTTTGCCCTCAGCTGAATTGACGGCTGAAGAATTCTTGACCGCGCTGCGGCTGCGTTAAAGGTTTCGGGTCTTTGTCAGGCGGGCACTCGGTCGTGTGGCCCCTCCTAAACTCGCCGTATCGCAGCGGCCATCGACGGGCCGCTCGCCGGGTGACAGAATGCTTCGTGCTGGTCGGGTCGCCTGGGGTTTGCTGGGAGTCGCAGGCGTCGCAGTGTTGTTTTGGATCGTGGTATCGCGGCTGGCTGTGGTAGTGATACCTCTCGTGCTGGCGCTGTTTCCCGCTGCCGCGTTGGCTCCGCTGGTTGGGTGGATGGTGCGGCACCGCGTACCGCGGGTACTCGCCGCATTACTGGCGCTGCTTGGGCTATTGGCAGTGATCAGCGGTTTGGTCGCCGCTGTGATTCCCTCATTCGTCGCGCAGTTGCCCGCGCTGGCCGATTCGATCACTCGATCGCTACGGGAGCTACAGCCGCTGCTGAGTCGGTTGCCCGGTGTGCCGCCCGGCGCCAACTTGCAGGACATCGTGCAGCGCAGCGTGGGTTCGGGTGGCGGCGGTCAAGCGGTGGGTCAGGCTGTGGGCATCACTCTCACGGCCCTGGAATTCCTCGGCGGTCTGCTATTGCTGCTCGTCGCGCTGTTTTTCTACCTTTACGAGGGTGAGCGGATGACCGGCGCGTCGATCAGCGTGCTGCCGCGGCGACACCGGGCGACGGCGCGCGAGCTGGCCACTGAAATCTGGCAGACCCTCGGCGGTTTCATCCGTGCTCAGTGTGGAGTGGCGACCGTGGACGCGGTGCTGACCGGCGTCGGGTTGGCCCTGCTGGGCGTTCCACTGGCCCTGCCGCTTGCGGTGCTGGTCTTCCTCGGGGCGTTTCTGCCCTACATCGGAGCGATCGTTACCGGGGTGCTTGCGGTGCTCGTGGCCCTGGCCAGCGGCGGACCGACGCTCGCGCTGGCTGTGATTGCGCTGATCGTCGTTGTGCAGCAGCTGGACGGCAATGTGATCGAACCACTGATCACCGGCAAGGTGTTGCAGCTGCCTGCCTTCGTGGTGATCGTCGCAGTCACGGTGGGGGCGACGCTGCTTGGCGTGCTTGGGGCGTTCCTCGCGGTGCCGGTGACGGCGTCCGTTGCCCGCGCGTTCGGTTTCCTGCGCGAGCGACAGGGCGAGGGCGAGCACGAAGACCACCCCCGCCAGGAGACTGCGGTGCCGGACGGCCGAGCCAGGCAGTCGTGATGCCCGGCCGGATCGAGGACGGCATCCTTCCCGTATCGCGAGGCTGACAGATGGTGCAGGTCACGCGACGAAGTGGCCTCAGTGTCATCGCCACCGACCGCACTGGTTCAGTGCTGGACAGGTTCAGTGCCAAGCAGGTCGGCGTACTCCGCTGGTAGCTGGGAGGCCATGTGGTCGTACTCGTGACCGGTCAGCCCGGCCTTAAGCGCGGCGAGAACGGCGCGCGCGTGCTGGCGAGCCTGCTCGGGCGTGCACCCATGGCCTTCGATCTGCGCGACCCGTTGGTAGAACTCGGCGAGGTCGAAGCGCTCCCCGGGTCCTTGCGCCGGCATCGCGTCGGCGAACGCAGGAGGAAGCTGGCTGGCCAGGTGCGCAGTTTGACCCCCGGCCAGCCGCGACCCCAGGACTCTCAACGTGGCAAACACCGCACGCTCGGCCAGCTCGTGATCGCTGATGCCGGCGCTCTGGGCCACGGCAGAAGTTATCTCGTGCTGCTGCATGTATGAGGGTTACCCGGTGCGGGCATCCAGCACACGCCACATCACCGCGCGGCCGAGTGGAGGCGAGACCTGTGACGGTACCGGTAGTGATCGAATCTCGGGACGGCGAGCTAAGTGGCGACCTCGCAGTACCCTCCCGGCCACTGGGCATTGTGGTGTTCGCACACGGCTCGGGCAGCTCCCGGCACAGCAGGCGCAACCGTGCGGTGGCTGAGGTCTTGCAGCGAAGCGGTTTCGCCACGCTGTTGCTGGACCTATTGACGGAGGGCGAGGAGCAGGTGGACGCACGCACCGGACACTTGCGTTTTGACATCGGGTTGCTGGCCGGTCGGGTGACCGCCGCCGTCGAGCAGATCAAGGAGCAAGCCGTCGTCCGAGGGCTCCCGGTGGGGCTGTTCGGCGCCAGCACTGGTGCCGCGGCCGCATTGGTCGCAGCCGCACACGACCACTCGATACGGGCTGTGGTGTCGCGGGGTGGTCGGCCCGACCTGGCTGGCGATGCCCTGCGTCGTGTGCAGGCACCGACGTTGCTCATCATCGGAAGCTTGGACGCGCAGATTCTCGACCTCAACCGGCAGGCCAGCCTGCAGTTGGCCGGGGCGAACAGGATTGAGGTGATCCAGGGCGCTACTCACCTGTTCGAGGAGCCCGGCGCGCTGGAGGAAGTGGCACGGCTTGCTGCCGGATGGTTGCACGACCACGTGGCGGCGTGAACGGCAGGCAAGCACTGTGGATTCCGTAACGCAGGCACGGGCGGCGGCCCGACCACTGCATGGCCCGCACGGCTTGGACAGATCGCTTGCCAGGACCTCGGCGCCGCGATACGTGCTGACCGGCGAGGCCTCACAGGTGCGTCCGACTTCTACCGGTGGCGCGCGGATAGCTGCGTGCCTCGGTGCGGCACGGAACTGTCAGCCCTGAGCCGTACCGTCCTGCATGCCGACACCGACTGAAGGCGGGCACTATGACGAGACCTGACAAGGCCGTGACCGGCGAGCGCGCCGACCTGCTGGAGACGTTGGCCAAGCATCGGTACTTCCTGCGCTACACCGTTCGCGACCTCACCGACGAGCAGGGCGCGCAACGCACCACCGTCAGCGAGTTGTGTCTGGGTGGCCTGATCAAGCATGTGGCGTTCACCGAGCGGCAGTGGATCAATTTCATCCTCGACGGTCCCTCGGCGATGGACCACGGGGAGGAGTGGACCTCAAATGACTGGTCGAAGGGCTTCCGGATGCTGAAGGGGGAGACGCTGGAGGGCCTGCTGGAAGAGTACGAGCACGTGGGGCACCAGACTGATGAGCTCGTGGCGACGCTGCCCGATCTGAACTCCTCCCAACCGTTGCCCGAAGCCCCGTGGTTCGAGCCGGGCGCACGCTGGTCAGCGCGCCGGGTACTGCTCCATGTGATCGCGGAGACTGCCCAGCACGCCGGTCACGCTGACATCATCCGCGAGTCCCTGGACGGCGCCAAGTCCATGGGATAACTCGACTTGGACACTTCACACCGCAGGCGACGATCAACTCGCACGGGCCTTCAAGACCTCGAGCCCCTCAAAGTGGGGTCAGCTCTGTGCGAGCCTAATGAGAGCTACCGGGTCGGCCGTGCGGCAGACTCGGTCCGGTAGCCGCCGGTGGGTGAGCACTCTTGGAGCCAGGACGTCTTGGTGCAGTCCTATTGACAGATCGTGCCCCTGCTGGTGGTCGGGAGAGTTGACCGCTGATGGGATGTCGTGCCTGCCGCGTGCGGCGTGAGCACTTGTTCATTAGGTCGCTGGTGGTTCTCCCGCGGGCTGCACACATGATCACTGATGGGAGACGGGGGACGGGTTGCTGTTCGTGGGGGATGACTGGGTTGAGGACCATCACGATGTTGAGTTGATGGACCTCGTGGGGCGGCGGTTGGCCAAAGCCCGGCTGCCCGAGGGGGTGGCGGGGATGGCTCGGCTGCACGCGATGATCGCCGAGCAGCTTGGTGAGGACACCGACGAGGCCGAGGTGCTGGTCGGGATTGAGACCGACCGGGGCCCGTGGGTGGCGGCGTTGATCGCCGCCGGGTACAGGGTGTTCGCGATGAACCCGTTGCAGGTGGCCCGTTACCGGGAACGGCACGGTGTGTCCGGGGCCAAAAGCGACGCCGCTGATGCGCACACCCTGGCTGACATGGTGCGCACCGATTCCCACCAGCTGCGCCCGGTGGCCGGGGACAGCGCGCAGGCTGAGGCGGTCAAGGTGGTGACGCGGGCGCACAAGACGTTGATCTGGGAACGCACCCGCCACACCCAGCGGCTGCGCCACGCATTGCGCGACTACTTCCCGGCCGCGCTGGCGGCGTTTGAGGATCTGGACGCCACTGACACCCTGGAGCTGCTGGCCCTGGCAGCGGACCCGGCGTCAGCGGCGAAGCTGACGATCGCTCAGATCAGTGCCGCACTTAGGCGCGCTCGCCGCCGCAACGTCGCCGAGAAGGCCGCGCGGATCCAGGCCGTGCTGTGCACCGAACACCTGGGCCAGCCGGAGGTGGTCACCCAGGCCTACGCGGCCACGACCCGCGCCGCCGTGGCGGTGCTCAGAACTCTCGACGAGCAGGTCAAGACCCTGCAAGGGCAAGTCGATGCGCATTTTGGTCAGCACCCGGACGCTGAGATCATCTTGTCCCAGCCCGGCCTGGGACCGATCCTTGGTGCCCGGGTGCTCGCCGAGTTCGGGGATGACCCCGACCGCTACACCGACGCGAAATCCCGCAAGAACTACGCCGGCACCAGCCCGATCACCCGCGCCTCGGGCAAGAAAAAGGTCGTGGTGGCCCGGTATGTGCACAACGACCGGCTCATCGACGCGCTGATGACCCAGGCCTTCAGCGCGCTGAACGCCTCGCCCGGCGCCCGTGCCTACTACGACCAGCTCAAAGAGCGCGGCGCCGAACACAACGCCGCGCTACGGCAGCTCGCCAACCGACTCGTGGGCATCTTGCACGGATGCCTTAAGACACGTTCTTGCTACGACGAGACAACCGCATGGCCGCACCGTGTTGAGAAGGCTGCGGCTTGACATCCAAGCTCCTGGGATGTCTGTCA
>JALZDU010000110.1 GCA_030862405.1 Actinomycetota bacterium
TTTCACCCCGGCGAAGTCGGTGGCCTCACAGCCGGACGTCGCGTCCTGCGCGAGAACGGCCAGCGGGGCAGTCACCCCGCCCGGTGGCGTGCTCGGCGAGAAGGTAACCGCGGTTACCGGCACCTCGGCACCGGCCACCGTGAGCCGCGCGGCCTGCACCGAGAACGACCCGAAGGAGAACTCCGGGGTGGTGACGTCGTAGCCGGCGGCGCGGAGCTTCTCGGCCACGTACTCGACGCTGGCGTCGTAGCCCGGAGTTCCGGCAGCGCGGTTGCCGCCATGCGCGTCGGCGATCTGCTGCAATGCCTGCAGGTGCGTGGTGACCGCGGTGCCGGTGACATTTTGTACGAGTTGCTCGGCGGAAGGGTTCACCGGCGTGAGCGGCTCGGCGGCCGATCCCGGACCGGACGCGACCAGCAGGCCGGCAAGCGCGACCGTGCTGGTGGCCAGCGCCAGGCTGCGGCTGACAGCAGGCATCCGAGACCTTCCCCCTTCGGAGCACCCGCGAGCTTAACGTGCGAGGCGTCCGGAGCGCGTTCCCCAAAGGGGGACCTAGCAACGCGCGCCCGGGGTCGTCGAGCTGCGCCAGTGGCGGTAACTCGCAGTGCTCGCAGTGCTGGTCCATACCCGATGTGGCGACCGGGGCGTCGGTCGGGCGATGTGCGGCCGGGGGTCTGCCGGACGCCGTCGGGTCCGGAGACTGGGCCGGTGCGGTGCCTGCACCGGCCGCGTCACACCCCTCCCAGCCGCACCCGCGCACTCAGCCGACGGCGGCGCCGAACCACCGGGGCAGCTGGTTGAGCAGATCCTGCTGATCGTCACCGGCCCACGCCACGTGCCGAGCCGATGTGCTCGATGTCCCGTGACCCGCGCCGCGAAAGTGCACGATCTGCACCGCAGTCGCTTCCGACGCCGTCTTCACAGTGCGCACGTACGCAGCTACGCGCCGACCACGATCATGTCATGATCACGTGTGTCACCGAATCCCTAGGTCACCACAGGTGTGACCAGTTTTGGCACGGCACACCGTGCCCAAGGCTGATCAGTAGCCCACCGTGGTCAGGGCCGATGTAGGCGAGCGTCTAATCTTCAGCGGACTGTAAGGCGGACCTCGACTTTTCCATTTTGGCAACGCACTTCGTAGGTAGGGGCGGGCACGGTGGCGGGT
Organism: Actinomycetota bacterium; assembly: GCA_030862405.1. Taxonomy (GTDB): domain Bacteria; phylum Actinomycetota; class Actinomycetes; order Mycobacteriales; family Pseudonocardiaceae. Next base: position 1,169 of record JALZDU010000110.1, read on the forward strand.
CCTCTTAGCACTTCACCGTCTGAAAGCCGAAAGATGCTTCCATGGCAAGAGCATTCCAGCATCAAGTCACTGACCTGCCCCAGGTGAAGGGGGCATCCACGGTGAGAGCACCGGTCTGATAGGGCATAGAGCTGTTCACCTTTTTTGTAAAGCATGATGCGCACGCCATTGGCTCGTGCGGGGGTAAGGGTGTCCTCGGCGAGGTCGTCCTCTGCGATCACTGGTGTCCAGTCCTGCGGCCAGTCTTCGAACGCTGTCTGATTTACGCCAACTCCCTTGACGAAAGACAGATAGCCACCGAGGTTGGCGGATGCTCCGGCGCGATGTCCTGGTCTGGCGCGGCAGCGATCTGGTGGCAGGTGCACAGATTTGCATCGACGCTTCCCCCTGCTGGTCCGGTGGCTACCTGCCCTACGGCCCGCTGATCGCACCGCGGTGGCTTGCCAATGATGTGTCGAACGCTCGGCCGGGCGTTACCACCCGCACGTCGAAACGGGCCGCCGGTAAGTAGGGCTGTCCTCGATGTCGAGTGACAGGATGATCGTCAACCCGTGCTCTGCCACTGTTGTGACCTTCAGTGGTCAGTGGCGCCTTCCCCACGGGCCACTTGGCGACTGCCAATCCCGTAAATGAGTCGAACTAGCCCGCACGGCGGACGGGGGAAGGCTCTCCGTAAGGGAACCTCTTTCGGTAACGCTGCAGGTCGCCCCTGGTGCCGGGCAAGAAGTGGTTGAGAAGCGTTCTGCCTCGACTCAGTGCACTCCCGCCGCAGGCTCATGCAAGGGATCGAACGCGCGCTCATCGGCATGTCAGCGCGTTGGCGTGAACGAGCGATCAGCGACATGAGCGGGCGACCAACTGAGTTACGTTTGGTCGGAAACTGTGGTGGCAGCCTGGTCAAGGGAGACCATGAATGATCGAAGCCTCGCCAAGGCCGTGACGGTGGTGTTCCTTGCTGCCGTGGTTCTTGGCGGGGCGCTGGCGCTGTGCATCATCTTTGGACAACTGTCCGAACTCGACCCGCGCTACCGCGGCCACGCCCATGCCGTGCTCACGGCGTTCGTCCGCCGGCACGCACCCCGGCCACCTACCGTCCCGGAATCCGAGGTGGCGATGGACCGGAGACGTGCAGGGTGGGGTTGGGGTCAGCGGGGTAAGGTTGATCCCATGTTCGCCGCGGAGAATCTCCGGGACTGGCGGGGCCACACTGTGATCGATCCGGAGGGCCACAAAATCGGCACTTTGGAGGCGGTGTACGTCGACACGGCCAGTGACGAACCATGCTTCCTCTCGGTCAAGGTCGGCATGATGAATCGACACCGGTTGGTGTTTGTACCGGTGGCTGGTGTGACAGTCTCGCCTAAGGCGGTACGAGTGCAATACCCCAAGAAGTTGGTCCACGACGCCCCAGCAATCGACACCGACGGAGAGCTAGCCGCCACGGCCGAGCCGGAGGTGTTCGCGTACTACAACCTTGACTATGGCAGCAGGTCGGAGCGGCGGCTGGCCCGCCGCTGAAGGCCCATCGGGATCAATGTGACGGAAAGTCGTGTGAGCAATCTGTCTACTGCTTCGTGCGGGATAACTGCGATCTCTGGACTTCGACACTCAGTTCATGGTCGACGACATTTACCGTGGCAGGCTTGCTGGGCGATGCCCCGCGGAGTGGTGGTCTTTGGGGTTGATCCTCGGTGTCTACTCGCCGCTGTCGATCGCGGCGATGCCGCCAGTATTGCTGGTTGGTTTGCGTTGGGCCATGGACCCCTCAGACACGTCGTGGCGCTCGTCTGATTGCCACTCGTCGTGCATGTCGGCCGCCGGATTAGCGGTGCCGGCGGTAGTGCAGCCCGACGATTCCGTTGCTGAACTCGGTGCTGGAGACTAGGTCGAGCCGGTAGGACTTCGGGTTGTCGTCGAACACTCGGGCGCCCTCGCCCGCAATGTAGGGATGCAGGTCAAGGCGGAACTCGTCGATCAAGTCGAGTCGCATGAGCGACCGCCAGAAGCTCACGCCGCGCCAGACCACGATGTGGCCGTCGCCGCCTTGCCTGAGCTTGTCGATCTCTTCGAACGTGTCACCAGCGGCGATGGTGGACGCTCATTTGCTGGCCTTGAGCACACCTGGCAAGTCTGGGTCGAGCTCGGCAACGACTTGACGGACAGCGGTGGTCCGGACCTACCCGTTGCCCTGACTGGGAGTGGCTTGCGTGTAAGCGCATGCGTCGATGTTTCCGGTGGCTATGAGCGCCCCACCGCCGGTGTGCGACGAACTGGTCGGAAAGCCGTTGACCGCCGTCGCGGTGCTAAGGCGCTTCAATGCGCCCGGTGGACTGGCCAGCACGATGGCCCAAGACCAACGCAGATACAGCAGTCAGAGAGGCCGCGCGCACATCCGAGCCCACCTGGTTGACCGGTTCACGGTGCTCTACACGCTCGCCCCGCCCAGTGCTGCACTAGCAACTTCACTCACTGCAAATCGCCCGTAGCGAATCCTCACGGAACACGGCGGTCAGGCCCAGCGGGGTACCCGTATGGTGTCGCGTCGATCATGGGGTTTGGCAGAGTGGCCGCGTGAGCATTCGCTACCCCGCCCCGCTGCAACCCGGCGACCGCATCGCGGTGACTGCGCCCTCTGCTGGAGTGGGTAGGGAGATGCGGCCTCGGTTGGAGTTCTGCATCAAGCACCTGCGCGACTTGGGTTATGAGGTAGTCGTCGGCGACTGCATGGACGGATCCGGTGTCACCAGCGCCCCCGCGCCCGCCCGGGCTGCCGAACTCACCGCGATGCTGGTCGACCCGACGATCCGCGCCGTGGTGCCGCCCTGGGGTGGGGAGTTGGCCATCGACTTACTGCCGCTGCTGGATTTCGAGGCAATCAGCGCGGCGCAGCCGACGTGGCTGGTGGGTTATTCCGATCTCACGACGGTGATGGTGCCCCTGACACTGCGTACCGGGATCGCGACCCTGCACGGCAACGACCTCATGGACACCCCCTGCGCGGTCCCCGAACCACTGCTGCCGTGGCTCGCCGCGGCCACCGCGCCCGCCGCAAGTGTGCTGCGCCAAGGTGCCGCGACGGCGTACCGCAGCGGCCGGCACCCTCACTACGCCTTCCACCCGCAGGTGCGGGAAATGACGCTCAATACCCCGGGGCGCTGGAAGCTGCTCGGCGCGCAGGACCGTGCGACGGCGGAGGTCCGCGCGACGGGACGGATGATCGGCGGCTGTTTGGAAACAATCTCGATGCTGCCCGGCTCGCCCTACGGCGACGTTGCCGACTTCGCCACGCGACACGCCCCCGAGGGTCTGGTTGTCTACGTCGAAGTCGCCGAGGCTGAGGCCGTCACGGCGGCGCGGATGCTACACCACCTGCGCCTAGCCGGCTGGTTTGATTGCGCCAACGCCGTGCTCGTCGGCCGCTCAGCTGGCCCGCCGTCTGGTCACTTCAGCCAGCACGATGCGCTCGTGCACGCCCTTGGCGACCTCTCAGTGCCGGTGCTCTACGACGTCGACCTCGGACACATCCCGCCGCAGCTGGCGATCCTTAACGGCGCGTTGGGCACTGTCGAGCTCACGCCTGCCACCGCCACCCTCATCCAACACCTCATCTAAGAAGTCACGCCAAGAAGGGGTGTACCCACGTCCTCCAGCCACCGTGAGGGTCTGAGTGGGCTTGTCTTCTGGGACTCCAATCATCAGGCCAGCGCCGTCGTTGGCGAAGGAAGCCAGGTCCTTCGCGAGGCCGCGGGAGGCCTTCAGATGACGACTGACCCGGGTCACGCTCACAGGTCTTGATTCTCATAGTGCTCGCCTCGCTTGGGTGAGTCGCCCGCACACTGCCACGCCAGGACCAGCACATGGCACACGCGAGCGACTCGTGGCTATGAGAGTGCGCGCCCGCGATGAGGAGAGCACCTCAATGCTGGCCGCCGGTCACCGCCAGGCCGAGCATGAGATCAAGCCACCGGGGGGTGGGCGAGGGGTCGGTCCGGCACTGAGATGAGCTCGTGCGGTCAGTCCCTCAATCGAGTCACAAGCGTCGAGCGCACTCGCCGCGGTGCGTCGCGGTCCACGGGTCTGCGTCGCAGGGGCCACGTCACGACCTACAGGGCGGCCGGCCGCCTCGATGTCCGAGAAGCCGGCCGCGGCGCGCCTCAGGAGGCGACCAGGTTGTCGATCTGGTTGATCGACGATGTGGCGCCCTCGATCACGCCCATGTCCAGCACCTGTTGCAGCGCCTCGCCGGAGTCGTAGATGCTTACGTAGGTCGCGCGAGTGCCGCCGTCGTGCTCGGTGAAGGTGTAAACGTTCTTGGAAACCGGCATACCTGGCGTTGGGTTGAAGTCCAGGTCGGCGAAGCCGTCGTCGAAGGAGAAACTCGTCGGCTCGTCGACGGCCGTGATCTGCCAGTATCCGGCGTGCTTGTCGCCTTCCGGGCCGGTCATGAAGTAGGTCATGCGGCCTCCGGGCCTGAGGTCGTGATCAACCACGGTCGCCGGGTAGGTCGGCGGCCCCCAGACCTTCTCCAGCTGACGCGGGTCGGCGTAGATCTGCCAGATCCGCTCCACCGGCGCGGCGAAGTCGGCTGTGATGGTGAGGGTCAGGTTGTCGGGGTCGTGCTGGACGTCGGTCACGGGCATGGTTCAGTCCTCCTGGTCGGTGTCGGATGCGATGAGTTCGTCGATGCGCGCGATGCGGCCACGCCAGATGTCTTCCAGCTCGGTGAGCATGGACGCCACCGACCGCACCGCCTCCAGGTCGCCGCTGGCCAGCTGCTCGCGACCGCTTCGTCGCTTGGTGAGCAGACCGGCCTTCTCGAGCACGGCGACGTGCTTTTGCACCGCGGCGAAGCTCATGTCGTACTTCGCCGCGAGCGCGGAGACCGAGTGCTCCCCTGCCAGCACGCGGCGGATGATGTCGCGCCGGGTCCGGTCGGCGAGCGCGTGGAACAGGGCGTCCGCCCGGTTCTCGTTCTCCTCGGTCACCGGACAAACATACAACCGATCGGTTGTATGTTGTCAAGGTCGACTCCGGCAGGAACGGCCGGAGAGCTGCCACGTGAGGCACCCACATCCAGGCACGATCGGCCCGACACCGGCAGTCTCGGACAGGGGACTCGGACGGGGGCAGGGTCATCCGGGCGCAGCCCACGCACGGCACTGACCACGGGAACAGGAACTGATCGACCCCCAGCACGACGTCACGTGAAGATCAGCTTCACCCGCGCCGGTTGGGAGGACTACATGCGTTGTTGATATTCAGTCCACGGGCGGCGGTGAGGGGCCGCGGTCGGATCGGCCTAAAAGGGCGAGTGTTTACCGCGGAGTACAAGCGGGGATCGTCGCGGTTCCCAATCGAATACACTGACCATCGGACGCCCGCAGCGGCGTTAGGCTGCCCAGCCTTCCAGCGACACCACCACAGCAAACCCCTCCAGCGATCGAGGATCGCCTTTCAGTCGATCCCGAGTTGTCCCGGTTACCCCCTACAGCAAGAACTCCATGGATCGGTGGCAATCGTCGACCGGTATGCACTGCTTTCGTGCCCGTCGAGAAGAATTGAACCATCCGGCAGATCTAACTGAAGGACCTACTGGATATCGACATTTCGCCGGATGGAGGCCCGACTTGGACCCGATATAGTCGTCCGCATCGCGGCTGGATGAGCGTGCGCCGCGTAGAGGGTCATGTTGCCGCCGTGGCCTGATCGGCCGTCTCGAACTCATCGACCTCCACGACCAGCTCATCGGGCACCAGCGCCACAAAACGACCGTGATAGGTGTCGGTGTGCGCGACCGCCTCCGCGTCGATCAACGCGCGGTACACACTCGCGCGGGAGGGTTGGCCCGCGCTGTGCCGACCCACAGTCCCACCACGGTGGGCAAACCGCGTTGTGCCACCACCCAGCCAACCCCAACGCCCGCATGAACCCTTTACCAACAGGCTCTTAGGGCGTCTCGTCCAGGCTCATCAGCGTCCTCAGGACGAGGAACAAACGCTGGGTAAGCCCTGGGCCGGAGGCCGAGGCCC
>JALZDU010000155.1 GCA_030862405.1 Actinomycetota bacterium
AGAGTCGCTCCTCGCTTAGGCAGCGAGGGCGAACTCGCGCTGACTGGAGTCGGCGCTTATTCGGTTGCGATGACGCTTACGGTGGTCTCTCGCCTGCACCGGCACGCTTCCCACTGACTCAACGTCCGGAGTCGAAACCGTTCACCCCCTTGTTGGGCAGCACGACCTGCTCAGGGTAACGCCTGGCGGCCCGGCAATCATCCCCGGCGGTCGGCTCCGACCACGTCAGGCAGCGCCCGCGATAAGACCAACGGCCACCGCCGCCAGCACCAGGCCCGCTTGTTGCGTCCGGCCGGTGCGCTCACCGAGCACCAGGCGGGCCAGCAGCACCGTCCACGCCGGGTACAGCGCCGCCACCACACTGACCAACGACAGGAGGCCGGCCTGCAAGGCGAACACGAACGCCACGTTGCCTATGACGTCAAGGATCGCGGCGGCGACCGCCAGCAGCCCTGGTGTACCACCGGCGGGGCATCGCTGCGTCACACCGGCAGCGATCACCACCACTGCGGTCGCCGCTATCCGGGACATCGCAAGCGGCCAGAGACCCGAGCCCGCGGGCACTTGATCGAGCAGGATGAAGTACCCGCCAAAGGTTGCCCCGGATCCCACCGTCAGCCAGCCAACCCTGGCGGTGAAGCGGAGCGCTGGCGTGTGGTCGACAGCGGTCCGCTCCTCCCGGCTGACTAGCACGACGGCCACCACCGCCAACCCGGCCCCGGTCAGTGCCAGCGGCCCCGGCCGCTCCCCCAGCACGATTCCGGTCGCCAGCGGTAGGCCAGCCACCAGCAACGCGGTCAGGGGCGAGACCACGCTCATCGGGCCTTCAGCCAAAGCGAGGTAAAACCACAGAATCGCCACCCCGACGAGCACCCCGGCCAGGGCACCTATCAGCAGCGCCACCTCGTCCGCTGACCCGCCGACAGCCAGCGCTAGCAGCACCATCATGACCAACGACAAGGGATAGCTGACGACCACAATCCGCAATGCGTGGACGCGGCGGGAGGCCAGGCCCCCGATGAAGTCGCTGATGCCGTAGCCGGCCGAGGCCAGTGCCGACAGCAGCAGTGCGGTCACGGTCCGAGCCGACCTAGCCGGGCGGGGGTGTCACTGCGCATCGGCACACCGTGCACCAGAGCGCGACACGCCGTGCAGGAGAGCCGGACACGGCGGGCATGGGGGGCGGACATGCCGGGGGTGCGACGTTCAGTCCATGCCTTTGGCCCGCCGTCCCATGGCACGCCGCACCTCGCGGTCGGCGTCACGCTTGGCCAGGTCGGCCCGCTTGTCATAGGAGCGCTTACCGCGGGCCAGCGCGATCTCCACCTTCACCTTTCCGTCGGCGAAGTACATCGACAGCGGCACCAGCGCCAGCCCGCCCTCCCTGGTCTTACCGATCAGCCGAAGGATCTCCTTGCGATGCAGCAGCAACTTGCGGGTCCGCCGCGGCTCGTGGTTGGTCCAGCTACCTTGGTCATACTCCGGAATGTGCACGCCGCGAAGCCACACCTCGCCGTCCTCCACGCTGGCGTAGGCGTCGGCCAGCGACGCGCGGCCCGCCCGAAGTGACTTGACCTCGGTGCCGGTGAGCACGATGCCCGCCTCGTAGACGTCCATGATTGCGTAATCGTGCCTGGCCCGCCGGTTCGACACGATTACTTTGCGGCCGCGCTCCTTGCTCATGCCTCCTGCTCAAGCCCGGACGTACAGGCGCAACGTCACGTAACCCGTCAGTGCAGCCACCACCCCGCCTACGAGCAGGAGAATCGGCGCGACGGCAAAGATGTCCGCGTAGCCCAACCGCGGCACGATCGCGGCCTCGAACACTCCGGCAAGCACCCGGTCGATAAAGGCGACCTTACCGATCACCAGACCCGCGATCGCCAGGAGACCACCGATCACGCCGGCGACCACTGCTTCGAGGAGGAAGGGGAGCTGGGTATACCAGCGGGTGGCGCCGGTCAGGCGCATGACACCGACCTCAGCGCGCCGGGTGAACGCCGACACCTGGATGGTATTGGAGATCAGCAGCAGCGCGGCGAGGGCCTGAATCAATGCGATCACGAAAGTGGCGTTGCGCAGGCCGTTGAGTGCTCGAAACAGTTGCCGGAGATATTCACCCTGGTCCGTGACGCGGTCCACGCCAGGGCGCCCGTTGAACGACTTGGCGATGGAGGGAAAGCGTTGCGGATCGGACAGCTGCACTCGTAGCGACGCCGGCAACGCCTCGGGTCTAGCCAGCTGCAGCAGCTCGGGCTGGCCCTCGAAGATTCGCTGGAAACGCGCATAGGCGGCTTGCCGGTTCTCGAACAGCACCGACTGCACGCCCGAGGCAGCCTCCAGTTCTCCACGTAGCGCAGCGCACGTGCTGGAGGTGCAGCCAGGATCATTGGCACTGATATCGGCGCTGAGGTACACGACAGTCTCTACGCGTTGGTAGTAGTCGCGCTGCATCTGGTCGATAGTGCGGACCACGAGCAGGCCTCCACCCAGCAGGCCTAGGGAGATCGCAGTGGTCAGGATCATCGCCATGGTCATGGTGACGTTGCGGCGCAGGCCGGTGACGACCTCGCTGAACACGAAGCTGGCACGCATCAGAAGTGGACATTCCTCATCTCAGTAGTATCACTTCGACCTGCAAGCAGGTCTCAGCTGTATTGCTTCGACCCTGCAAGCAGGTCTCAGTGGCCGACGCCGTACACGCCACGGCTGTCGTCTCGGACCAGTTGTCCGAGGTGCAGCTCCACGACGCGGCGGCGCATCGAGTCGACGATCGAGTGATCATGGGTGGCCATCAGTACCGTGGTGCCGGTTCGGTTGATCCGCTCCAGTAACAGCATGATGTCCTGGCTGATGTCGGGATCCAGGTTTCCGGTGGGCTCGTCGGCCAGCAGCAGCAGCGGTCGGTTCACAAACGCTCTGGCGATCGCGACTCGCTGCTGCTCCCCGCCGGACAGCTCATGTGGCATGCGGTCCGCCTTGCCCTCCAAGCCGACCAGCTCGAGCACCTCCGGAACCACCTTGCGGATGCTGTGCCGGGGCTTGCCGATCACCTCGAGGGCAAACGCGACGTTCTCGGAGACGGTCTTGTTGGTCAGTAGCCGGAAGTCCTGGAACACGCAGCCGACCCGCTGCCGCAGCTGCGGGATACGGCGCTGAGAAAGCTTGCCGAGATTCCAGTTCGCCACATAGACGTCGCCCTTGCTGGCAACCTCCTCCCGGAGCAACAGGCGCAGGAAGGTCGACTTCCCCGACCCGGACGGTCCGATGAGGAACACGAACTCGCCCTTGTCCACCTCGACCGAGACGTTGTCGAGCGCGGGTCTAGTGGCAGTCTTGTAGGACTTGCTGACGTGCTCGAGCC
>JALZDU010000170.1 GCA_030862405.1 Actinomycetota bacterium
GTGATGGTGAGGCCGCAGCAGTCCTTACGGGGCTTAGGGACGACTCGAAGGCTGGTAGCTACCGCAATTCCCGCGGCCTCGCTGACCAAATTGAGGCAACTACGGATGTTGCGGCTGCGGCGCAGGCGGCACTACGTGTCATCACGATGGGTATCGAATACCCCCGCTATCTGAGATTTGAGCAGTTGACGCCCAGGATCCGTGGAACATTCGGCGATCCCCTCAAGCGGTCATACCCCGACGGCTATGCCCCGAGCCGAGACGACTTCGACTACTGCCAGCAGTTCGTTATCGAGGTTGCGTTGCGGTTGGCCGAGGTGAACTCCGAGCTGGAACCACCGTCGTGGCTGCGGCAGAAACCTTAACCACGTAATCGCAGGTTCCGCGCTCAGATCATCAGGACCGCGATCCCTCCCTGGGTTGGTGGTCTGAGCCGTACGCCGGCTTAGTCGCCGATCTCCGCCTGGGCCACGACGTGGTTCGGCGTGATCTGCACCAGCAGCTCGCCGGGCATGGCGTTGCCGCGACCGTACTGTTCGGCCCGCTCTGCACCCATGTAGCGGCCGGCGATCCTGGTGGCCCACTTCAGCAGCAACCCAGGATCCTCGGTAACCTCGGCGATCCCGTTGATAACCACGAAGGAGTACGGCGGCGTCTCGTCGTCGACGCACAAGCAGACCCGGGGATCACGCCGGAGGTTCTTGCCCTTCACCGAGTCGGCCCCGGTGGTCAAGACGACGGTGCCGTCATCATCAAGGTCAAACCACACAGGAGCGACGTGAGGGCGGCCGTCGGACCGGACGGTCGCCAGCTTCCCGGTGCGGGTCCCTTCCGTGAGGAACCGGTAGTACTCGGCTTCGTCCATGACGTGCAAGGCCACACATCACCCCAAGACGGCCGTCGCTGGCCCGCGATAGAACACGGTCACCGCGGTGTGTCAGCGTCATCCAGGCCACAGGACGCCCACTTTTTCGTCGAACCGCTCCACCACCTTAGCCGCCGGCCGCTCGACATCAGTCCCTCGGGCGATGTCGAGGGAGCACTGTTGCGTCGATCGGCGGCAAGCTCGGACGGCTGGGATCAAGGGATGTCACGCTACCGCACCCTGGCGTGCGCTCAGGTACCCTGAAGGCACTAAACTGGTTGTGTGCTTGGCGGCGGTCACCACTGCACGATCGTCACTGCGGTGACAAGGCCGAGGAGGCACACGCATTTTCCATCGCCCGCTGTAGGTGAATCCAACCCGCTGACCGTCACGTCGACATCTGCTGGGGCGGTCTGGTGGAGAGCCCAGGTCTAGCATCCACACGCTAGACACCGAAACCTCTACCCGCAGTCAGCCCAAGCGCCACTGCTGAATACGCAAGGGCCGTTCGGGGCGCACTGTGTGCACCTTCAGCATGGCCGTCACCTGCTCCTGCGTAACAGGCGTCGCAGCACCAAAAAGAGCCCCGCTGCGACCGCCGCAGTCGGCAGTGGCCGTTGCTTTGCCGTGGCCATCAGCGGCTCGATGCGCGCGGCCACTGGCGGGGGAAGCTTTGCCAGTGCCTGCTGCATCAGGCCCTGAACCTGCTGCATCCGGCTCTGAGCCTGCTGCGTGACCTCATCAGCCCCGGCTTTCGCCTGCTGCCTAAACTCATCAAACCTGACCTGTGCCTGATGCTTAAACTCATCAGCCTTGGCTGGTCCCTGCTGCTTAACCTCTTCGGCCTTGGCTTTCGCCTGCTGCTTGAGCTCATCAGCGCCCGAAGGCGTCGGAGACGACGAATTCATCAATCCTCCAACGGGATGTGGCATGTGGACGTCGCAGGGTAGTCGGTGAAGATCAGCGGCGTTGTTCTGCGCTATGGGGCGAAGCGTCGTATGGTGTCGATCAGTACGTCGATCAAGCGACGGTGGGTGTACGGGCTGATGCCGCTGAGCACCGCCTGTAGGCGTTTGGCGTCAGGCCGACCTCCGACTATCCCATCGCTACATCAACGGCCGCGGACGGCGGGGAACGTCCTCGGACCCCGATCGGAGAATGAGGCCACATCCTGGACGACCCGCCGATATTGGCGAGGCATCACCTATGACTACAGATCACATGACCAGCCGCCACATTTCCCTCAGCCTATCAGTATCCACGTCGTGGTGACGGCCGCAAGGCGCCTATCGGCGTCGCCATGCGATGGCGCCAGCGCCACCCTTGCCCCCGTCACCACGACGAGCACAGCGGCCAGGACAAGGAAACGGGGCAGGAGCAGGGCCGGGCTTGGACACTTTTCGGTGACTAAACACCACCAGACAACACGATACGACCACAAACAACGAGCGTTTCCACAGCTAAAGACAAGGAAATCACTGTTGTCCACGAACAACCACTACTACGGCCTGAGAGTCCTTGGATTCTGGGTCACCGCTCCCTCGGCCGGAGATCGTCCACGTCGCGTCGTCGGAGTCAATGACGCCTGCGGCGTCGCTCGCGATGGCGCAAGCGCCACCATTGACACCGCCGCCGCGACGAGCAAAGCGGCCAGGGCGAGGAACGGGGAGGACCAGGGACACGCAAAGTTTCTATGGCAACCAGTGCGGTAACGAGAAACCTGATGATCCTGAACTGCGGGGGCACCGTGCCCCCCACGTGCCCCTTCTCACGGTCACCAAAGGTCAACCACGGTCACTCATGTCACCTGTCGCTGTGTATCCGCAGGTCAGCATTTTGCTGGTCAGGACCTTGATCACTGCCCGACCTTCCAAGCTGGGCTCATGCGTGTGACATCGTCACGTCACCCGAGCGGTAGCGGTGGGCTGCGACGGGTCCGTCGCGGCGTACAACTCAGGGGCCGGAAACTTGTGAGGTGTGCCAGATGTCACCACTGCAGTACCCCACCCTGGCCACCATGCAACAACGCAACAGCATCGCTGCTTAGACCGCGTTTGCGTCGGCATCGCTCGTCACGATCGGGTCGCGTTCGGTCAATTGCCTTTGTTGCCACGGCAGGATCTCGCGGACCAGCACGGCCGGATCGGATGGATCACCCCGATAGATTTGCGCTAGCCGCGTCCGCCGCCTGCCCTTGTAGATCCAGCCTAGTTTCCTGCGCCATTTTTCGCTCAACACCCGTG
>JALZDU010000173.1 GCA_030862405.1 Actinomycetota bacterium
GTCCACTCGTCCGGCCAGGTCGCCCAGACTGACCCTGGCCTTCCGGCTGCCCCGAGCCGCACGGCAGCGCAGCAGGTCCAGTTCACGAGCCAGGTCGCTCAAGCTCGCCACCGCGCAGGGATCAGGCCCCGCACCTTGGGTCGGCCAACCAGACACAACTCCCCCTCCCGGCCGAGGTTGTCCAGGAACGTCCAGGACTTTCCCAGATCACCCGGTGCGCAGTCAATCGGAGGTCACCATTAAGAGGTGACTTCAGCCGCAGAGCCCCGGACGGCACGATGGAGATTCCAAGATCTACCGCACCCGGAGGAGCGATGACGGCGCCGAAATGCACCAAGCCGTTGTGGGTAGTACGCGGGGCTGACGGTGCTGGTGCCAGCGCGGTGGTCATGCGGTCGATGGTGAGGTCAACCGTTCAGACGCTCGTGGGAATCGAAGCAACCATTGGAAGGACAAAGACATGACCACACTCAGGAGAAGTCTCGTTCGTGCGGCGGTCGCCTTGGCGGGAGCCTCGATGCTCGTGGTGGGTGGCTCGGAAACGGCCTCGGCGGCAACGCCGCGCAACGGAGTGTGTGAGGCAGGGGAGGTCTGCTTCTACTACCTAGACAATCGTGTGGGATCGTTGTCAGACTTCACAACCTCAGTCGCCAACTACGGCACGACACAGCCTACGTGCTACGAATTCAAGTCCGCCGGGGCGGGGCAGGGTTTGTGTATCAAGAACAACGCTCGGTCAGCCTGGAACCGCAGTTCCAGTATTGTCCGCGTCTATTTCAACAGCTACTACGGTGGCTCGTCTGATCCCGTGGCACCCCACTCCGCACGCAATCTCAGCGTGACTCGCGACGACAACGCGTCACACAGATTCCTCTGATCGTCAAGGCGAATAACAACGCAAGTACGGCCCCTTCGTCGCCAGTCCGTGAGTCAGCGCAAGACCCCGGCCAAAAATCCTCGCCAATCCGGGAGGACGGCGGGGGCGCTACGGAACAAGTGTAGTGCCGCAAATTGATCGTGACCGCGGACTTCTTCACCCCCGGTCGTGGACAGCCCCTATGACTGGGGCTGCATCGCGGCGGCCAACGCGCTCTCGGACGTCTACACAATGGGTGGGACTCCCTCGCTCATGCGGCACTCTACGAGTCGACGGCGCCGGCTGCCGTGAATTCGACGGGAGTGTGGTTCTGGCGGAGGTGGACGGGAATCGAAACCCGCCCGGTCGAGGTACACGACCACGTCGGTTTCGAAGACCGCGGGGCCACCAGGCACCCTGACGCCTCGTAAGAATTCGGTGATCCCGTAGCCCGGGTGCTCGGCTACGCGCCTGGTCGGTGCCGCGACACGCCGTGTGGGCCTGGGTGCTGGACACGGGCCGGTGGTGGTGATCTTGTGGTCCGATCATGGGTGGCGGCGATCTCGGTGGTGGGGGTGGTGGTGTCGAGTTCTGGCGTGCCGAGGCGGCGCGCCTGGCGGCGGACAACGTCGTGTTGCGTGCCCGGGTTGTGCACTTGGAGGGTCAGGTCGGGGCGCTCGCCGAGAAGGTGTCGGTGCTGGCGAGGCTGGCGTTCGGGACGTCGTCGGAGAAGGCGACCAAGGCGGCGTCGGGTGAGGGCGACACGGCCGGTGGGGCTTCGGGTGAGGATGCTGGCGGTGACGACCCGGCCGGCGGGAAGCCCAAGCGCGGCCGCGGGCAGGCGCGGGGCTCGGCCGGGCACGGCCGCCGGGACTACTCCCATCTGCCGACCCGCGAGGAGATCCACGACGTCCCGGCTGGTGAGCGGGTGTGTCCGTGCTGCGGCGCGGACTACGCCCCATTCGGGGAAGAAACCTGCGAGCAGATCGACTGGCGCGTCGAGCTGATCCGGATCGTGCACCGCCGCCCGACGTATCGGCGGAGCTGTCGGTGCCCGGTCCGGGGGGTGCTGGTCGCCCCACCGGTGCCCAAAGCCATCGCGAAGGGCCGGTTCACCACCGGGTTTCTGGCCCGGCTGCTGGTGGAGAAGTTCGTGTTGGGCCGCCCCGTGCACCGGATCGTCACCGCGCTGGCCCACGACGGGCTGGATCTGGCCGAGGGCACCCTGGCCGGGGTGTTCGCCGCATGCTCGGCTCTGCTGGCCCCGCTCGCCGCGGTGATCAGCGACCGCAACGCCGCCGCCGCGCATCTGCACGTGGATGAGACCAGCTGGCAGGTGTTCGCCGCGGTCGCGGGCAAGGACAGCCACCGCTGGTGGTGCTGGGTGTTCGTCGGCCCCGACACCACCGTGTTCACCATCGCCCCGTCGCGGTCGACGAAGGTCCTGGCCCAGCATTTGGGCATCCACACCGACACCGACGACACGGACACGCTCGCACTGCCCGACGCGCTGCCCGGGGGCCGCCAGGTGTTGCTGTCCTCAGACTTCTACGCCGTCTACCAGTCGATGGGCCGGGTGGACGGGGTCGAGAGCCTCTGGTGCTGGGCCCACATCCGCAGATACTTCATCCGCGCCGGGGATGCCCACCCCGAGCTGGCGGCCTGGACCGCGGGCTGGGTGGCGCGGATCGCCGCGCTCTACGTGGCGCACACCGCGATCACCGCCGCCGCCGCGGGCAGCACCGAACACACCATGGCCACCGCGCAGCTCTGCGCCGCGCTGAACACCATCGATGCCGAACGCCACGCCCAAAGGGCGCATGCACAGCTGCTGCACCCGGCCGCCGGGAAGGTCCTGGCCACCCTGGACCGCGAGTGGGAGGGCCTGGCGCGGCACCGCGAGTACCCCCAGCTCCCCCTGGACAACAACACCGCCGAACGCGCGCTGCGCGGGCCGGTGGTGGGACGGAAGAACTACTACGGCTCCGGGTCGGTGGTCTCCGCGCAGCTGGCCAGTCACGTGTTCACCATCACCGCCACCGCCGAACGGGCCGGGCTCAACCCCCTGACCTACCTGCGCGCCTACCTCCAAGAATGCGCCCTAGCCGGGGGCACCGCCCCGGTCGGTGAGGCGCTGACCCGGTTCCTGCCCTGGGCGGCGGGCACCGACGACCTCACCGCCTGGGCCCACGACACCCGACCCAACCCCGACACCACCGAACCCGACAACGCCGAGCCCGACACCACCGGCAACGACTCCCATCCCGCAGGCGATCCCCGTACCGGGCCGGCACCATAACGACCCCGCCCGACCGGGACCGTGCGCCACCACGGACGGTCCCTCAACATGGTCCTCAACCTCCCCCCACCTGCCGATCTTCACCGGCGGGCACATCATGCTGCCCCAGCCCAACCATGAGGACCCCCCCGGACAGCCCGGCCGACGGGAACTCCGAATGCTTACGTTCTGTCTGGTCACCGACCTGCTCGACATCGAGGCCTACCCCGCGCTGGATCTGGCGTGTGCCTATCCAATGGGCTGGGAGTGCGAGACCGTGATTGGTCACCACAAGACCGACATGGGCGCCGGCGTGGCGGTGCTGCGCAGCAAAGACCCCGAAGGCGTCGCTCAGGAGATGTGGGCTCTGTTCGGCGTCTACCACAGGCCATCCACACCCTGATCGGTGCCGCCGTCGACGCCGCCGCCATCCCCCAGACAAGATCAGTTTCCCGCACGCTCTGGCCGCCGCGACCGAAACGATCACGGCGGATTTCCGGCTCTCCGGCATAAGTGTGGATCATCGTGGGGATCTTTCGTGGGGTAGGTGAAGTTCGATCGGGCCGCAGGAGAGCTGACCAGGGCGAGGGCGGCCTGGGCGGAGTGGAAGCCGTAGGCC